>CAINWE010000317.1 GCA_903854365.1 Oligoflexia bacterium | reverse complement strand
GTAGTATCTTTGGGTTGGTGCATACGATCAAGGGAGCGAGCGCCTTTTTTGAACCAAAAACGCTCCATCATTTTTTTCATCGGTTTGAGGATGTTCTAAAACGAGTTCAGGGAAACTCTTTGAGGCTTTCCTCGTCTGTGATTTCTGCGACTTTAAAAGTAGTGGATGTTACGCGAGGGCTGTTAACGGAGTTTTCTCATCAAAAGCCGCGGGAGCATGATTTAGATCGCCTTTGCGAAATCTTCTCAGAATCGGCTCTTTCCGGGGGGGATGCCTTAGGGGCTCCGATGAATTTCTCATTACCCGAGATTGAGTCAAATCCGAGTGTGTCGATGCCTGTAAAAGAAACAGGGATTAAAATCGAGATGCAGCTGTTGGATCAATTCCTTCGGGCCTCTGGCGAAATGACCGTGGTTCGAAATATGATCAATAAAACTGTGTTGAGTTTAGAGAAACGGCATAGTGCTGATCAAGATGTTCTCCAGCTCAGTGAGTTGTTAGAAGAGTTGCGCAAAGTGAACGCGATGGTGCAGTCCAAGATTACAGAAGTGAGGAAGGTTTCGCTGAAGTCAGTTTTTAAATCTCTTCCTCGTCTTGTAAGAGACGTCACAGCAAAGACGAAAAAACTATGTACTCTTCAAGTGGAAGGCAGCGAGCTGCGAGTTGACAGCTCCATTGCTGAGGTTTTAAACGCCTCCCTGAGTCATTTGATTCGGAATAGTATCGATCATGGTTTAGAGCTGCCTGAGGAGCGGCGAAATTGTGGAAAAGATGAAAAAGGTGAAATTCGAGTCTGTGCTTCGTTGAAAAATGAGCAGGTTTTCATTGAGGTGAGTGACGACGGACGTGGGATTAATACAGAGGCCATTCGGAAAAAGTTGCTGGCGAAGGAAATGCTTTCTGCGCCGGAAATCGCTCAAATGAGTGACGTTGACGTGCATTCTTACATTTTCGAATCAGGATTTAGCACTGCGATCGAGACCACTGAAATTTCCGGTAGGGGCGTTGGCATGAGTGCCGTGCGAGAGAGCGTAGATCGGATCGGTGGGCGGATCCGGATTTTTACAGCGAAGTCGAAAGGGACCCGCTTTGTTTTGGAGTTGCCGATTCCGAAGTCAGTTCATATCAAGAATTGTCTCTTTGTGAAGGCAGGGGGGCAAGGATTTGGAGTAGCTCAAGACAAAATTGTTCGATTGATTCACGTACATCAGGAGCTCAGGCATCAGATCATCGGCCAGCTTGAGGGCGGTGTAGTGCTCCGGATGAGTCAAAATCGGGTGGTTCCATTAGTTTCATTGGATTCGATTTTATTTTCTGATTTGAAAAGAAACTCTCAGCAACTTGCGAAAGAGTTTATGGTGGTCGTGGTGAGGACGGACGGCGGTAAAGATTTTGGATTGATTGTTGATGAAGTCGTCGACTTTGAAGATGCCGTGGTGAAAGAGCTGGTCCCGGTGTTTAAAAAGTTGGGAGCGTATTCTGGCGCTACCTTTTTATCAGATGGTAGGGTGGGTTTGTTGTTGAGTGTCGAGGGGTTGGCGAAGTTAGCGCAAATTGGGGTCGATGCTGCCAGCATTCAAGATCGTGCATTTTCGGGCGTTGACGAGCTGTCATTCAATAAGACCGAGGATTGGTTGCTCTTTGAGTTAGACCGCTCCGGGGTTTTTGCGTTTCCTAGGGATGTCGTTTTTAGGTTGGAAGAGTTTGAGACCCGCTTGATACAGCGATCGGGAGGTTCAGAGGTCATCCCTTATCGTGGACAAGTGTTACCGATTCTCGATTTGCCAGGCGTTTTGGGCTGTAAGGCTCAGGGTGAGAGTTCAGGTGCGAGTCGAACCCAAGTGATTGTGACTCGGATGGGTGCCCGCTATATCGCTTTTAAGGTGACACGCATTATCGATATTGCCAGTTCATCGAATTCTGTAGAAAGTCCTCTGTCGCGTCAGACGGGGCTTCAAGGGCATTTGATCATTGGTGGTAAGACTGTCACGGTCCTTGACCCAGAGCAGTTAGTGGCCGCTTAGGTTTGTTTTTTTCTATAAAAAACAGCATTTTCGAAGTGAATCTGGTCAAACTGGTCTGAGATACCCAGAAGACTTTCTGCTGCTCCGAGGGCAAGATAACCCCCTGCGTCCAAAAATTTCAACATTTTTGAGATGACTGCAATCTTATTTTCAATATTTTGGTAAATCAAAACATTCCGGCAAAAGATGATATCGAAATTGTGATCAAAATTCCACGGCTTCAGTAGATTCAGTTGTTGGAATTCAAATTTTGATGGAGAGATGCGGCTGTTAATGACCCAGGTGTCTGGATGAGCGCCGGGCTCGAAGTATTTGCTGATGTAATGAGCCGGAAGTCCCCGTTGTAGCTCTAAGCTCGAATAAGTTCTCTCCTGAGTTCGTGCAAGGATACGATTCGAGAAATCCGTCGCGAAGATGCGGTAGTCCGGGAAGTTGAAGTTTTTGGAGCGAGCTTCTTCAAAGGCCATAGCGAGCGAATAGGGCTCTTGGCCGCTACTACAAGCTGCGCTCCAGATTGTTACTTCCTTCAAATTTGGCTTTTTTTCCAATAATTCAGGTACGACCATCTCAATGGTGCCTCGGAAGATCGAGGCATCCCTAAAAAAGCTAGTTTCGTTATTCGTAGCGAGGTCGAGGAGTAGAGCCTTAAACTGGCCCTCAATTCCAAAGGTGGCTTTTAGCCAGAGGTCGTTTACATTCTGAAAGCCGAGCTGATTTGAAATGTCGTTGAGTCGATGCTCGAGCTGAAAATAATTTGAATCCGAGTAGACAATTCCTAATTCAGACTCGATAAATGTGGCAAAAAATTTCAGTTTTTCAGGTTCTAGACTCATGAATTCGTTTTCCGTTTCATAGTGGGGCTCCTGTTTCGACGCTCAGTAGACTGGTGTCGTGAAGACTCATTTCTGGGAAGAAATTTTTTCCTCCTCCGAAAGAAACTCGTCTAAAGCCTTTGTCAGGTCGGTTAACGTAATGAGCCCCCTTCTGAGTAGAATGTTGGCTAAGGGTGTTCTTCTCGAGAGGAGTTCCTTTTTAAGCGAGCTGCTGAGAGTCTCATTCCAGAAGTTGAGTTTCACACAAGCCTCTTTGAATCCGATTTCCTCTACCGCTTGAGTGGTCAATGCTTGAATAATCTGATCGGAGCTCATGAGATTTATTTCTTTGAGAAGTTGTGGAGTGCTGGGAATCGAATCGATTTGCTCTAAAATACAGGTTAAAAGCCTGTCGCTGGAGATGAGATTTTTACTTAAAAGAAATTGTCCAAAATCTTTCATGTTCAACCTTCTTCGG
>CAINWE010000316.1 GCA_903854365.1 Oligoflexia bacterium | reverse complement strand
TCCTAGAATGTCACATCCCGAAGAAACTTCTGTTCTCGGCCCAGAACGTCGACTCAAAAATTCGAAATCCTCGCCTAAATTCATTATTAAATTATACAAATTAAAATATAAAATGGGGCATTTTTTAAACAAAAAAGAGGCAATAAGCCACTTTTATTTCGCTCCCATCGCAAAACATTTTTAGAAGCATGCAAAATCAATCACAACTTAAATTTGGCTCGATTCTTGTTAATAACATCCAGGAAACACGCAAACAGCAGGGAAGCTCAGCAAAACCGATCACTTTAAATAAATGGAGTTATTTATGGAAACCAACTTTTACCAACCTAAACCCCCCTTCAAAAAAGTTCGGGCCCTCCTCTTAGAAGACGACATCGAACTCAGTACCGTCATGGAACAAGTCCTGAAAACCCTAGCGCCCAACCTAGCTCTCGACTGGGTTACCAGCGCAGAGGAAGCTTTAAGTCACTTAAAAAAGACCTTAGCGAGGCAAGCCACCAATCCCTACCAACTCATCATCGCAGATATTTTTCTTGAAGGCGATTCGACCGGAATCGATTTTTGGCGATCCTGTCAGGAAATTCTACCCGCTACTCCAGTCCTCTTGACATCAGCCCTGAGTTTGGATCGCTTCTTTGCGACGGTAGGCAAGCAGTCCATCAGCCCCCCTTACTTGCAAAAACCATTTACCCCGACCGAATGCAAGCAAGCCTTTGAAACGTTGTTAAGAACTCAAGCTCAATGGAAGAGAAAGTGGAACTCAAAAGCGAGCGACTCGTTTAATTGGGAGAATTAATCCTATGAAATCCTATCACCCCACTCTGACAAGCAATCCGCAACGGGCCCTCGTGGTCGAGGATGATCTCTGGATGAGACCACTCATTTCGCTCGCCCTCCAATCCGCGCTCTACGGAGTTGAAATTGATTGGGTCGAATCTGCTGAGGAAGCCATCCGCAGGGTCCGACTTTTTGAGTATCGGGTCATTTTGGCGGATATCTATCTCAGGCCGAATGGAAATACCGGAATTGAATTTTGGTACCAATGCCGGGAAGAATGTCCTGAAACTCCGATTGTCCTGATGTCTTCGATCCCAGTGGAGAGCTTTAGTAAAAAAATGGGGCTCTATGGTCCTCATTATCTCCCAAAGCCCTTCGACCTAGCTCAGTGCAAAGCCGTGATTGGTAACCTCGTTCATGTCGACGGAGCGACTTAGAGTTCTCCGAGAAAAATCCAGGGCCCGACTGAGGCAGGGCCGTCCCGAATAAAAACATTCGGTTTTAGTTGATCAATTCTCGATTGCATGACTAGTGTAAACATCGTGCACTCAACGAGAAATGAGCAACTGAGAAACCCTAGAATTGACGTATTCTGGACGGCCTACGCCTTCATCTTATGCTTGGGCATGAACCCAGCCGCCCAAGCAGCCTACTCTATTTGGAGCGGGACTGTACGGGGGAATACACAAAACGTAGGAATGGCCGGAGCACTCACCGGTCTAGCAGATGGCTACTACGGATCCGTCATCAATCCTGCCGGAACATCCCTCACCCTGAACCATATTGACCTTGATTTAACACAGTCCATAATCGCGGACGGCTACAACATGGCCCCTGGACAAACCTTTGTGAACAAGACAGTCGGTATTGCGATTCCTCTCAACTCATTCGGCATGAGTTTAGGTACTTCAAGCCCATTTCAATCCACCAATGCCAGCGGAAACCAAGTCAGCCTCAACGAGTACCGACTGAGTTTTTCTCAGGCCTTTTTAGACAATCACCTCTCCTTGGGCATTGGCATCGGCTTTGACAGCGTTACGCTCAATTCAGAATCGATTTCTCAGGTGGGTTATACGATAGGAGTTCTTTACCGCTTTCCCAATCGAATTTACGTCGGCTCCGCCTTTAACACTGGACTCCTGATTGGGCCTTTTCTCAACGATCAATTGATCAGTTTGCCTCAATCAGCGACATTGGGCGTAGGATGGATTCCGAACCGACTTTTTCGAGCTGCATTCAGCCTTCAATGGGTTGATGCTGAAACTAATACTTTTGATTTTCGAGAGCCCACTCTACCCGTCGGCAGGTATTCTGTTTTGCAGCCGAACGTGGGAATCAGCTATGAATTTCTTTCTCTGCAAAACATCAGCGCGCGAATCGATGCTGGAGCCTATCTCGAAGCCATCCGAACCACGCTCTCCTATCGTCCTCACTCAACCGTCGGATTACAAATTCATCCCTGGTTTGTCCATCTCGTTTACACCGTGGACATCGCCAACCAATACCAGAACACCCTAGTGAACGTAGGAATTGACATCAAAGATCTTCTCACCCGCCTCCAAGTTTTGCCGCGCGCCGTCACTGCACCCCCTGCCGGACTCTTGCCAAAACCCTTCGAGATTAACGAGGATTGGATGTCTCGAAACCTCCAAGATCACCCGGATAAAGACCTCCACGAAATTCAACCCGATTCTAAATCCTTCGAAAAGACGATCAAGACAAAGATCAACCAACTTTTCAAACCCAACTCATCGAAAACGCAAGTACACTACGAACGAGAATCACAGCGTCCGCAATGATTGCGTTTTTGTTTCATCCGAATCGCCCTTTGATCTTTCAGAACTGCCTGAATGCGGCCGGACACGATCTCTAAATTGGCATTGGCGTTTTTTCTATTTTCCGTTTGCGTCGCGTCAAGCGTCGCAAGGAACTTCCGATGAGTCGCCTGAAGGTCTATGAGCTCGGACTCTCGCTTTTTCTGAGTCTTCATCGCTTCGCTCAAGGGCACGCAGACCGCAGCACAATCGGACGGCGCAGCTGCCAAAGCCCAGCGCTCTGTATACCGCTCCAAATGGATGCACGAAGCTATCCAACCCCAAACGACCAGCAGTGCCAGACGCCGTAAAAACCTTTCCAAGCGAAGACCAAACTCGATGGGGCGATCCCAAGGAACTCGATGCGCGGCCTCAGCCACCACTTCAAGTTCCACCCTAGGATGAGAATTCGCAAAATCCCGGGCCAGTCCCAAGTATTTCTGATCTTTCTCCCCGACCATCCAAAGAATCGGCAAATCGAGTTTTTTCAGTTCCTGCCTCAAATCCCGCTGCAGACCGAGCGAACAACCTCGCAATGCCCCGGCTAGAGAAACCCGAGAAAAATCTTCCTCAAATCGCTCTAGCCTATCGCCACGAGCAAAGACCCCTTGAGCATTCCAACTCGCCATGAGCGCTTCCCAGTTTTCAGTTTCAAACCGCCGAGCCCAAGCCTCGTCCGACTGAATTCTCTCGATTTTTTCTGAAGGATTCGACAATCCTGGATGCGCAGAGATGATCACTGCCCCGGACCAAGCTTGGGGTCGGTCCAACAGCGCATGCAGAGCAATGCGACCTCCCAGGGAATAGCCGATCAACACCCGAGGCGCAGACTCCACGCTCGCATCCCCATTCACCCTTTCTGCTAAGAGGGGCAAATCCCATCTCTGATTTTCTTGCCCCCGCGCAAACAAATCCCAAGCGACTTTCCGAAACTGCTGAGAAACCACCCGATCCCAGTCAGCCGCCCGCCCCAAAAAACCATGAATGAACGCCAAAGTCGGCCAAACAGGATCCTGCCTCATCGAAACCCACTTAAACTTGGTTACGAGTCACCACCTGAATCTGAGGTGGCTGCTGGAGATGCTTTTTCACGGTGCATTGGTTCACAGCTGCGATCACGCTCGCGCGATACTTCTCAGGAAAGGAAGCCGGCAACCGAACTTCAAGGTCAATCTTTCGAATCAGATGGACTTCATCATCCCACTCCGAGCTCTGAACAATCAAAATATCATCCGTCGGAATACCTCTCGTCTGACAAAAGCTCTGCACGAAATATCCAGCACACGTGGCAATCGAGGCCAAAAAAAGGTCAAACGGAGCAGGCCCAAGTGCCTCCCCACCGTCTTCCTTAGGCTGGTCCGACACGACTCGATAACCATCAAATTCTGCCGTTACTTTCTTGTTTCCTGCTAGCTTAACCGTAATTTCCATATCAGCTCCTACTTGGCCCCGAAACCCTAACACGGAATCCCGGGAGCGACACCGAGAAAACTGCTGCAGGCACAGCCAACTCATTATCGATTCTAGACTCAGGCTCAACCGATCTGAAAACTTCGCATAGAAATAGAAGCATGCTGCATGCTTTCATATTCAAACTGGAGCGCCTCTCCATTCTCCGTAGCGCCCAGAACATAAAGCAGCGGGAGATAATGATCCAACGTTGGCACACTCATCTGCCCTGCTTTGGTCTTTAAAAAATCCGTCACTAGAGCAGCATGATCTCTGACCAAGAGACGTCCCTTGACCCACTCATCAAACTCCACTGCCCAATCGAAAGCTTTCGCATCGGGATCCATATCGACTCTCCGCAGATTGTGAACCACATTACCGCTGCCAACAATCAGGACTCCCCGATCTCGCAGCACTTTGAGTTGCTGACCCAAGCGATGATGAAATTCAGGCGGCTGCCGCGCATCAATACTCAGTTGGAGCACGGGCACGTCGGCCATCGGATAGAGATGTTTCAAAACAGCCCACGTCCCATGATCTAAACCCCAATTGGCGTCATCGAGCGAAATCGATGGATTTAAAATTTCAGCCCGAATGATCTCCGCGACTTCCGAACTCCCCGGTGCCGGATATTGAACGTCAAACAAATCCTTAGGAAAACCATAGAAATCATGAATCGTCCGCGGCTGAGCCATATGAGTCACCCAAGTACCCTCGGTCAGCCAATGAGCAGAGATACAAAGAACTGCCCTAGGTCGAGGAAGACTCGTCCCCAAGCGCGCCAGCGCTTGAGTGAAAGCATTGGTTTCAATAGCATTCATCGGAGAACCATGACCGATGAACAAAACTGGGAGGGTCGCAATCGATCTCGTATCCATGAATTCGATTGTAGAATTACTGCACATCATTGACAAGAAATGTGTTGGTTCCGGTCACTTAAATACTGTCATCAAAGCCTGATTTCAGGCCTGATTTTTTTTGGAATGACCTGAATCTTTGGCATCAGAAATCGCTGACTCGGACGTCTCCTTGCGGTTGCGACTACGAAGCACGCGTTGAGATCTTCTTTGAGCCCGCTGATGATCAATAAGATCCAATTTGACTGCCGGGACTCCACCCCAAGTTTCTCCGGCCGGAATTTTCGTCTTAGGCAGTACAGCGGAGTTGGGCAGAATTTTAGCATAATCCCCGATTTCAACTCCACCCATAATCGTGGCTTTCAGCCCAACCGTCACACCTTGGCCAATTTTCACAGGAGCTAAAACCAGAAACC
>CAINWE010000315.1 GCA_903854365.1 Oligoflexia bacterium | reverse complement strand
AGGGGGTAGGAGAAATGGCAAAATTGAAAAAGCAGCATAAAAATTTTTTACTTAAATTTATTAAAAACTCTGTCGCCCTCTTCGACACCAAGACATCCATCGAAATGAATGATCAGCTCAGCGCATGGGCCCTTAAGAAGCACGCGTCCCTAACTGAAGGGAGTTCAAAACCCTGCAATTTTACTACCTGGAATACTGAGAACTTATTTCTGACTAACCCTAAAGAAATGCGCAGATTAAAAGAAATATTGATAGTTGCCGTTGATCACTACACTGAGGAACTTCAGGAACAATATCGTTGCAAAAAACCAAATTATTGCACTGGATGGGTAAACATCATGAGTAGATTTGACGGGCTAGTACCGCCTCACAGGCACCACTCAAATGCATTTAACTTGGCAGCGGTCTATTACGCCGCAGGCGACTATACTCCCATCAGGGGTGGAACACGATTTTGGAACAATGCAACGGAAAAAGCCTTTCTCACGATCACCCCAAAAATCGGGGAATTAGTAATATTCCCAGCTACTATGCTCCATGCGATTGTCCGGTACCGTCAACCTAAACCGCGGATTACTTTCGGATTTGATATCCGCTTCAGAAAAGAAGACTTGTATAATCACCCCTGTGACGTGCTTAATTGAGGCAAGAGAAAATTGGGGATTAGAAACTCTTAGGTAAAACCTTAGGGACGGAGCACCACTCCTTACAGTAAAACCTTAGGGACGGAGCACCACTTCTTCTTAAGGGGAGTAACAGCAGCGGACGTGATGTAAGTCATCGATCGATCTACAGGGAAAACTCGGTCTACTACTGAAAAATATTTTAAAATACTTTCTGTTCATGGATAGGTCAGCTCGGGTAGCTGTCCAAAATGTAAGTTCACTCTGATCGAAAAATACACGCCGGGCGTCACCCTCAGCATGCTTGAGTTTCAACTCCTCTAAAATCTTGCGGTAATCTGCTTCAGTAGGCAATCGCCAATTCTTTCCCTTTAATTCACAAAATGCCTCAGCCTCTTCAAGGCTCATACGTCCTGTAGAGACATCGCTCCAGATCAGACCTCCCGCAATTTTTAGAGTCGGCACCTCCGCGGATGCGTCCGAACCGCTTTTTTCAACTTCGATTTTGGGTGCGACTTCGGCAGTCTCGACGTCAGTTTGAGTCATCCCGTATTTTTTAGCACCCAGTATCGAATCAGGGCCCTGCACCGGGGGATCCTCACTTTTTCCGCATCCCATAAGCAGCAAAGACAAAATGAAATAGAACAAGGAAGGTCGATACAAAGTTCACCCCTTAATTTTCCTAATCAAGCCCAATCAAGACAGGAGCCGCGACCCTGTCATGACCTCTCCCTGAAGTCAATGGAGTCACCTCAGCGAGCAGCAAGCAACATGGACACCAAAGAGAATCAGAGTAACTCGCAGTGTTTTAGCGTACTAACCTGTAATACTAATCCGGGCCACTCAGCAATTTTAGACGGGCGCGGGATTCAAGAACTTTTTTAAGGCCTAGCTCTTGATGTTGAACCCAAATCTCAGTTCCGATGAAGCGTTTTAAAAACTGAGACGCAACCAGCACCGTCTGATTGAGATAGTACTGAAAAAGATTGCGGTAAGCCTTTTGTCTGACCTCCGGAGTTGTACCCAGCTCAAGGTACCACTGGGGTGCGGTAATGGCGGAGGTCCATTCGTCAACCTCACCGTAAGCATAGAACCGATAGGAATTCCAAAAGTAGAATCGCAATTTCTCAAGCTTAACCATGCCTGCGCGAACTGGATTTGCTTCAATGTAAAAATGAACTTTCATCTGAGAAACGGGATCACCAATCAGAGAAGTCTTTGGACGCTCATTCGCCACTTTGCCCGAGCGTTTAAATGCGTTGTTGAAAAGTCTCCCAAATAGGCCATGCGCCACCCGCATCACATGGGACAGCTTCTGCACTCCGTTTTCGTAGCTCATTTGTTGATGAACGTGATTGCTCATGAGACAGAATGCATGAAGTTTCACTGAGTTGAACGATCCTCGGTGCTTCAGACCGAAAATCAGACTCTGAAAGAAAAGCCCTTTAGCTCGGGGACGATCAAGAAGATACTCGCGATTGTGGCACCTCCAAAAAAGATGAACGATTCCAGATGGCTGCGAAAGAATGAAAAATCGGGATGTACGCATGGTAAGTAGCTTAATGAAAGAACTGGGCCGAGACCGCGAGGGGCGGTAATGAGCTCCGTCCCCCAACCGCCCCCTCGGACGGAACACAGAAACTCCCCCAACTTCAGCCTACGCTTCAATCAGAGGAAGAAATACTACCCTCGTGGTCGGTTCGCCGAATTCTGAGCCGTCGTCGACTCAAGAGATCGAGAGTCTGGACCGACGGGTGCCCGTATCGATTGCCCTGACCCGCAGAGATCCAGACTTCAGTCGGGTTCAGGAAATTTAAAAACTCATCCGATGTCGAATACCTGGACCCATGGTGACTCACCTTAAGCAGCCTCGGAGCCCGCGTCATTCCAGCTTTATGATGAGGAAAAGCCTTCCAGGAGTGGTCTTCTAGTCTCTGATAACGCTCGCGGGCCCAATGACCGATACGAATTTCGTCTTGTTGATCGGCATCGCCAGCCGAAAGATAAAACCCACCCGATCTCAGCGGCACCCAGACAGCACTCATATTTTCATTTCCATGCCTCGAATGGCCGGCCACTTTTGGGTCAGGCCCTAGCGTAGGGACAGGCACACATCCCCCCTCCCAAGACTCCAGCCTTAAACCCGCCTCCGCCAATCGCTCAGAGAGCCGATGTCCTCGAGGAGACGCGAGCTGTTCCCGCGCAGTAGCAACGCATCGAATCGGAATAATTTTTGACACCCGAAGCAAACCACCTGCATGGTCCTCGTCCAGATGAGTCAAGGCAACCCAAGAAAGCTCGCTCACACGAGCCTTTGCGAAAACCTTAATCCAATCATCCCAAGCCAGCGAAAATTCTGATCCTGCGTCGATGAGCCCAGCTGTCTGACCTAAGACCAGTGTGGAATCCCCCTGCCCTACGTCAAGCTGCACCACTCGATCAGCGGCCTGAGCCCGAAGCGTTTCTCCGTCGTCGTTTGAAAAAAATCTAAAAACACATATTCCAACTGCTAGAGCCAGAGCCAGTTGAAGTCGAACTCTTCGTCGATGAGCCAACACGAAAATGAATGTAGCTAAGATGACTGCCGCCAGAATTCCCCAACGCGAAACCATCCACAAATTCCCAGGTACCAGGACCCACTCATTTAACAACACTACGCAAAACTCTAAAGACTGGCAGGCCCGGCATAAAATCCACTTCCCAAAATCTCCCCAACCTGCCCATACGAAAAGTAAACCCACAAAGATCGAGGGATAAATGACGAGACAAACCCAGGGTAAAGTCACAAGACTTAAAAAAGGAGTAGCAACCGATACTAAGCCGGTTTCCCAGATCTCTACCACCGCCACCAACACCCATGACCCCAGAGCCAGCCCGACGTGCCCACCGAGCTTTACGAACCAATTTTCCCTTTGATCCGCTTTAGATCTCCCGCTCAGCATAGAATCGTGCCAAAATATTCCTCCCCCAACAGCCAATGCATAAATCCAACGCCCAGACACCCCAGGACCTCCAGCCGACTCCCCTCTCATGAGACTCACAAGCAAATCTAGAGACAGTACGATAACGAGTGGAGAGCCTGATCTCCATTTCACGCCTTGTTGACGAGCGACACTCCTGAGCAAAATCACGACCGCCGGACGAAGCAGCCCGAGCCGGGCTCCAGCCAAAATCCAAATAAAAATACAGAGTCCAAAAGATAAAAATCGCGAGAACCTCAGACCGATGCTTACAGGAACTCTGCCGACCAAGCTCACGTAGAACATCACTGCCTGAGTCCAAGACAAGACCGCATAAAGATGAATGCCTGAAGCGGTCACGAGATGAACAAAGCCAACCCTCCGAAAAATAGGCAGTGCACCACCCGATGTGGCCTCATTCAAAAACAAACTCCGCACTATCCCTAAGCGATCTACCGGTGCCAGAAGCTCCGAAGATCGCTCTCGAATCCGCTCAACTTGCTGCCTAGCCCAAGCCCCCCAACGAGCGCCACTCGATGAAGGCTGCAAGAATTCTTGTACGTACTGAGTCAAAAATACCTTTTTCGGTCCAGAATGATCTGAAAAATTCTGCGGTACTGAACTACTCTTCCAAGAACCTGAAGCCTTTGCTGCAGAAATCAAATCCGGATTTCTCGCCTGAAGCCACTTCATCCAAACTGCATGACTCAAACAAAGTCTTTTTTGATCATTGAGGTGAAAACTAGCCCAGCAACTCTCTCTTCCACTCCGATGCGCCAATTCCCACTGAGGAGAACTTAGACCAATCAAGAATGCAACAATCCATGACCCCAGCATCACCTCAGCGCCCGAATCAATTCCTACCCAGCAAGCTGAACTTTAAATACCCCATGCAGAAGTATTGCAACACCCTCATACGATGACTCATCCCACCCAACTTAGCAATTTCCATTCCAAAACGGATCCAACACTGCAGGACTCAAACTCACTGCGATCAGCCACCCTAAACTGCTGCACCTCACTGCTCCTCAATTCCCCACTCCGTCCCCCGGTACCCTCCCGGTACCACCCCACTCCGCCCCCCGGTACCAACTCCCCTCCCCCCCCCCACAAGAAGGCTATCTAAACCCTACTTTCTCTGTTAAACTTTAAATACATATAAATAAAACCAATGACTTGGCGCTATCATGAAAAACCAATTCCACTTAATCAACTTATTACTCGCCCTAACTTTCATCATCGCCCCAGGCTGTGCCCTGACTGGAGCAGGCGCACCCATCGTCTCCACCTGTATCATCCCCTCAGATCAGAGCGGTAGCATCCTCGGGCACTGGATCGTCCATCCCATTTCACTGGCGTTTCATGCGGGCGATTTCAACTCAACCGAACTGGCAGCGATGACGGCCGCTGTAGACACATGGAATACGTTTTTCAACGGTAGCAAATCCTTTCCAATCTACACTTACGGAAGTTCATCGAGCCCGATGTTAACGACTAACGCAAATGCAGCAAGCAGTGGGCTTTGCTCGACGGCAGCTACCTCAAATGGTCAGTTTACGACTCCGATCGGAATTTACAAACTGACTTCTTGGCCCGCATACTATAGTACGAGTTTCATCGCTCTCACCAGCTCTTGCTCCGCAACGGGCACTACCGCAAGCTCTAATGGGCAAACGTACAACACCTTTTCAAACTCCGTTATGGAGATCAACTACCAGAATTTTTTCGTCTCGGGGACGGAGCAGCCAGACCTCCAGTCTGTTTTCCTTCATGAATTAGGTCACCTCGCCGGTCTCGATCACTCCTGCGGCAGTAAGCCCAATATGCCCAGCTGCACAAACACCAACCTCAGCTCAGACTATTTAGCTGCCGTTATGTACCCAGTTTTTAATTTCGATTCGAGCAGTTTCATAGGTGAGCAAAAACGCAACCTAATGCCGAATGATGAATCACGGACGAACTGTCTTTATTAAGTTTCTCCCTCGCAGGGAAAGCTTGAATCTCAGGTGCCGCAGGCGTATTCTTGGACCGTGAATTCTTGGACATCGCACTTCGAAGACACCCATCTGATCGTACTTTCAAAACCCGCCGGGCTCCTGAGCCAAGGAGAACGAACGGGCGACGACAACCTCGTCGATCAGCTCAGAATCTATTTTGGTAGAAACTACGTTGGACTGATCCATCGATTAGACCGGAACACCTCAGGACTCATGGTAGTCGCAAAGCGCACCAAAGCGGCTCAACGACTCACCGAGGCTCTCCAAACCGGTAAAATGACTCGTTCTTATCTCGCTTGGGTATTGGGCAAACTCCCAGAACCAGCCCGATGGGAACATCGGCTGGAGAAAAATCAAAAAACTAATCGCGTCAGCGTCACTCCGTCTCCAAGCGGGAAGAGTGCGATTCTGAGGGCACAACCGATGGAGTGGAGCCATTGGCGGGGGTTCACCAGTTACTCTCGTCAGATTTGACTTAGAAACAGGCCGCTCCCACCAAATTCGAGCACAGGCCTCCAGCGAGGGGTATCCTCTGTTGGGCGATGTAAAATACCAAACATCAAAAGGAGCGCCGCAATTTTCACGAGTCGCTCTTCACTCCTTCGAACTGCAGTTTCCCCACCCCATGTCCGGCGAAAAAATGAAATTCGAGGATCCTCTCCCACCTGATTTAGTGCAGGTTCTCGCGAAACCCAATCAGGTGAGATGACACCAAGCAAAAATTCGCCCCCGTGCCCGCCCGGATCACCTGAAACACGAAACCCAAACGACATTTAAACCCGTCTGAGTATCCACCCCTTTAAATAACGGTCCGCGCCCCGGCCCAAACGAGTCGGAAAAGTCTCAGGCAAATCGATCATCCGCAAGACCTGAAGCTCGCAGTTGATTTCTTTCGCTGCAGTCAGGAGATCACTCTCGAATTTTTGCCACGGAATGTTGGCAGAGTTAATGGACGTCACCAAGAAACCCTTGGGTGCCAAAATACTTAATGCAAGTTGATGTAACTCAGTCAGGTCTTTAGCCGTCGAGAAGTTCCCTTTTTTTCCGTGAGAGCCTTTGCCATGTGAAAAAGAAGGCGGATCCAAAATCACACAATCAAAAAGGGTATTTGACTTGCGCAACCTAGGGAGCCACTCAAACACGTCTCCAGCAATAAATTTATTCACTATAGAATTACCCTGTTCTGACTCACCTTCGGGCAACCCATTTAATTTAAAATTCTCTCTCGCCCACTGAATCGAGGGCTTCGAAAGATCGAGAGTAGTCACGCTTGCAGCCCCACCCAGAGCGGCTGCCACGGAAAGACTACCTGTGTACGAAAAAGTATTGAGAACTCTCCACCCGCGCGCTCGCACCATCAACCACTCTCGCAGGGGACGATGATCCAAGAAAAGCCCCGGGTGACGCGTCTCACGAAGGCGGATCAAAAAGTGAACCGATCCTTCACGAACGGTGATCGGGTCACTCGGAGCTTCCCCCCACCAAACTTCAGCCTGAGGAGCAACCCCACGCTGCGGCCGATCCAGCCCTACGACGGACTGAGCCCCTCGACTCCTCAGAAAATCAACGATCACCTGCCGCTGAGTCGTGATTCGGGCTGCAGTGAGACTCGGATGATCCCATTGAGTGACCCAATAATGATCATTAAATCGGTCAACAGCGAAATACTGCAGGTCTGCTAATCCCTCTCCGGGACCATGAAATACTCGAACGGCAGATCGATCCTCAAAAAGCCCTCTTTCAGATCGCCAGTCCCAAGCAGCACGGAGATTAGACACCGGAAACTCCTCCCGTCGGTTTTCTCAAAATCTCAAGCCATTCCAAAAAATCCGCGGGCAAGGGGCTTTCAAACTTTTCGCCCGATGGCAGCTCGAGCACATGAGCATGCAGCGCCACTCTCGGCACCGACATGAGGCCGGATTCCGTCTGAACGTCTCTCGGCCCCCCGTAAGAAGAGTCCCCTAAAATGGGGTATCCACTCTGCGAAAGGTGAATCCGAATTTGATGCCGTCTTCCGGTCCGAGGTAAAGCTTTGGCTAGGAAAAAGCCCTTAAATTTTTCATTCACTTCAAACTGAGTCGACGATGCCTGACCTTCGATCGGTTCACTGACTTTAAAAAATGGAGCGTGAACGCTCCCCTGAGCTAAACATTGGTAAACCTTCTTGACCTTGCGCTGACCGAACCAAGTATTAGCATCAGCATGGTCCTGGGCTGAACGAGCGAATAAAACCACACCGCTCGTCTCAAGATCGAGTCGATGAACTACCCAAACTGGGCCGTGCTGTTTCCTCACCCAATCGAGCAAAACAGGGACTTCTGGCCCCGATCGTCCGGGGATCGTTAACCAAACTGCGGGCTTATCGACGACAACCCAGCGAGGAGAAAGGAAGAGGATTTTCGGTTCTTTTTGATTCAATGAAGTCATCGGGGAGCCAATCCTAACACGCCAGATCCAAAGAACCAAGACGGGAGGCACCGCCCAGCACTTTCCCCCTGCTCCGT
>CAINWE010000314.1 GCA_903854365.1 Oligoflexia bacterium | reverse complement strand
GTCTTATATTGCGCCAGAGTTGCGTTGTTGACATGCCTTTTAAAGCCCAATTCATGCTCGAGACGGTCTAGAAATTCAGTTTTCTTTCTCAACTTCTCGGCTTTAGGCTCGGCTGACCGGTAAAGTTCATCCAACGCTAAGTAACTTTCGTGCATCCTTTTTTGAATTTTTTTACTTTGAGCTTCGGCGTCGAGATAAGCTTGCCGTTCGGGGGCACTCGCCGCGCCGAGCTGATCAAAATAATTTAACGTAAGCCGATCTGCAATAAAACTCGCAAGACTCTCATTAAAATAAGCCTGTCCAGAAATATAAACACTAGCATGGACCGACTCATGCAAAACGACGTTCACCAATGCACCCAAGGCGTCCTGACTTGAAGAGATCATACTCGAAAGCACAGAATCCCGAAACCATCCCAAGGTAGAATAGGCACCTGCGCCTCTGACGTCGACATCCCAACCTTCCTTCCGAAGTGACTCCGCGTAGTCTTGAGCGTTCTTCGCATCAAACCACCCAAGATACGGAAACGAACCTACGATCGGAAACTCCCACACTTTCGGCTCAAAGCGGAGCGCGTCACAAGCGCTCACAACAAACACTGCTGCGGTTCGATTCAGCTTCACATAGTCTTGATAATTCGAGGTCGCCTTCAAGCCATTTTTTTCGCCAAACTTTTTAATCAGCGGAATCTGAGCGAGAAGTTCTCGAACTCGCGGAGGGGTCTTCTCGTCTCGAATCACCTCCGCAATGGGTCGCGCGTGGCTGATGAGCGATAATTGACCCTCACCGGCTTGCCAGAGATATCGCAAACTGCCACACCCCCCAAGAAAGGTCGAACTCAAAACTACCAAAAAACCCAGAATGATATTTCGCGTTTTAAAAAAAGACAGAAAGACCACCACCCAATGAAAAATTATCCGCCGCCGTCGAAGCAGCTCCGTTAATCAAATAGGTCGATCCCTCCATCCTGAGCGCAAGCGCTTCATAGAGATGCATTTTCAAACCTACTCCCAAAACACCTGTAATCGAATCATAAATGGCGGGTGGGGCGACGCCGCCTGGATAGTAACCGGATGCGGTTCGATTCAACTGGCCAATCCCCACTTTGAAATAGGGTCTAAAAAAGGAACCCCGCGGGGCGAACGACTGAACCCAATCCAAACTATAAATTTGGTCGTGAAAAGTAGTATCTTCAATATTCGTGATGCGATTATGATAAAGGACGTCTTGTACCTCAAATTCCAACTCACTATCTCCAAAGAAATAATATCCTACCCCAAATGCAAATCTTCGCGAGTCTGATGAACTCTCATGATCATAATTACTCCGACTATAGGAGAAACTTCCAGACAATTCCATCACTCCGGCCCAGACCACCGTACTCCCCAGCAGGCCCGCTGAGGACCAGACACCTCCGACCAATAGGATCAGAATCCCCTTTTTCATCGTTCATCCCTTTGAATGCGGGCAATATCTTTCATCAATTTTTGCTTCTCTTCAAGTTCCTTTGCACTCAACTGGGGTGCGGGCCTAAAGTCACCCGAACTGAGTCCCCTGCCAGGAAAAAGCAAGCCTTCTGGCTCGGCAATGCCAGGCGCCATTTTTTCAAACAAATGTTTTTGGACATGCGGCTCACTACACTCCTCGCCGCTTCCAGCGGGGTCAAGCTGGCCTTTACCCTTGAGCTTACCCTGGCATTTTGCAAGGTCCATCACTTGAGCCTGAATTTTTTTCGATTTGGAATTTTCTGCTGGGTTTCCTACTTCAGATCCGCTGCCCTCGCCGGGAATACTGGCAATCTTACGCCCTCCCACACCCTGAGATGGAGCCTCCACCAAGGGTTCTGCCAAGGTTCTTTCTTGTCTCTTGGTTGCCAAGCCAAAGGCCCTCGCCTGAACTTTCTCGTCTACTCGCAAATCAAAAAGCTTAGGCTTGAGTGCAGCGACCGAAATCGGGGTCGGACTTTGAGGAATCACCCGAAAAAGATCGAAGCGCAACTCACTCATTTCTCCTTCTTTGACGGCTACCATTCGAGAATCCTCAAAGCGGTTTTCAAAATTTGCCGAATCTTCTAGAACGATCAATTGAGAAGATGAGTTTTCTGTGTATCCCGAAAGATACACCACTTTACCCTGCTTGACTCTCACTCGACCCAATGCCGATCCTAGCTTAAACTCTCCGTCTCCGGCTCCCACCTCCGCATAGACCTGCCCTTGATAAATCACGACTTGCTCCGATTTCGAGCGAGATCCGAGCAACTGAACGTAAGAATGAGCCCCTAAATTTAACTTAGGCCCAGCGGAGTGCTTCACGTGGACCCAACCTTCGTTCGAAGAAATCCAACATCCGCAAGGAAGAGGTGCCTTTCTCTTCAGCTCAATCAAGTGAGTGCGCGTATCATCTAAAATCTGCACATCGCCCTCAAACACCTCGAGTGAACCACAAAGCTCTTTCTCGGATTTTTCGGCCTTCACTGCATCGCCTGTAGTAGGATCGCCTTTTTGAACTTCTTTCTTGGACACGACAGGAGATTGCGGGTTCTCTTGAGCGCGAGCAAAATGACTACTCCCAGTCACGCTAGCCAAAACGACAAAGTAGAATATTCTGATATTCATTACTCATCTCCCAAGGGATTTACCCAACTCGTCTCGACTGCACGAGGGTAATGATCCAAGAGGTCATGAAGCCAAAATTGCGTTCGATCCTCACTTTGACTTCGCAAGGCGACCAACGCCTTCCATAAGCGCGCTTGGGCCTGATAACGATCCGTGGAGTCTCCCTCGCTTAACCGAATCACCGTGTCGAAATTCTGATCAGCTTGGGTCAGATTGTCGAGGCGATACCAAAGCACCCCGCTCACGAGATAATTTTTAGGGGTTCGATAGGCAGCATCTGAAGACATAAGTGAGGTTAAAATCGCTGCAGCTTTTTCATCCTCACGAGCGACAAGATAACTCAACCCCAAGGTGTAGAGTTGCGTAGGCGAAAGTTCAGTAGGAATTCTATAATTAAAACTCGCAATCGTTCTGCCCGTCTTCATCCCCGTCTCTTGCAATAGTCCTTTGGAGAGGATTTGCGTTTCTTGGGCAGCAAGCTCCGAATCTTTTGAAAATTTCAATTCCGTAAATTGGTGCTTAAGCTCCGCATTTTCAACAGCCAGTTGCGCATACTTCTCGTCAACCGTTCGCAAATGATCGACTTTCTCCTGGATATGATTGAAAAACCCAAGTGTCATCGTCACCCACGGAGTGACCCAGGTCGCAACCCAGGGAGTGATCTTTTTGAGAAATATGGTTCGATAGTCCATCACTCTAGAAAGATCGGAAAAAACGGAGAAATGATTAAACGTTTGATTCCGATTTTCCGAGCGAATCAGAATACTTGACAAAAAAATACAATTAAAACCCCGTTTCTGGGCGAGAAGACCCTCACCCCCCCCTTAACCCACCGTTTCCCAACGCTCCGTTATATGCTCCGTCAGACGACCAAAAACTCACCCAGTTGTGCTATGCTCACCTTTCTTACAAAGGAGCCTTCACCCATGGAACGCTTTGCCCGTTTAGCAGCCCAGTGCCTCAATACCGTCCTCGAATCTCCGGTTCAATGGAGTGACCTTGAAATTCCACCTGAGCCTAATCTCGGGGACTTTGCGTTTCCCTGCTTTAAACTCGCGAAACAACTCAAAAAGGCGCCACCCCAAATTTCCAAGGCCCTCCTTGAGCAAATCCAAGCGAAAGGCACCCTCCCCGTTGGCCTGGAAGCCAGGACCGTTGGACCTTACCTGAACTTCACTGTAGCCCCTCAACTCGTCTTACAAAGCCTACTTGGGGACATTCTTGCTGGAGAAAATCGCGGACGCTATGGATCCCTAGCCCCAGAAAGTCGTGGTACCTGGGTCCTCGAATACAGTTCTCCCAACGTGGCTAAGCCCCTTAATATCTACCATTTAAGACCAACCGCCTTAGGCGCCGCACTCGACCGAATTGGACGCTACCGAGGCTACCGAGTGATTTCGATCAACCATCTCGGCGACTGGGGCAAACAATACGGCATGCTCACTGTGGCGTTTCGAATTTTCGGAAAAACCATCGACTCTCAGCTCTCCATGCTGGACCTGGTTGACCTTTACGTGAAGGTCAACGCACTCGCTGAAAACGACCCAAAAATTGAAGAAGAGGCCAAAGAGGCTTTCCTCCGACTCGAAAAAGGCGACCCCGAAATCGTCGCCCTTTGGCAGAAATGTGTGGAAATCTCTCTGCGTGAATTTGACCGCAATTACGCGAGACTGGGAGTACGGTTCGATCACATCTGGGGCGAAAGCCACTATAAAAACCATTTAACCCCCTTGATCGATGACTTAAAAACGAGGGGAATCTTAGTTCAAAGCGAAGGGGCATGGATCGTCCCCGTCACCGACGAGACCGGCCAAGAACTCCCCCCCTGCCTCCTTCAAAAATCCGACGGCGCTACAATTTATGCAACCCGGGATGTCGCCGCAGCCCTTTATCGATATGAGAAATTTCATTTCGATCGGATGACTTACATCGTCGGTGCCGAGCAAAAACTCCACTTCAAGCAAGTCTTTGGCGTCCTGCGAAAAATGGATCAAAAATGGGTAGACCGTTGCGAACATGTCGCATTCGGCCTCTATCGGTTCAAAGACGCAAAAATGTCCACTCGAAAGGGAAACTTTGTCACCCTGGATGAAGTCCTCTTGCAGGCGAAAGAGCGAGTCCACGGACTCATGATCGATCGACAAAAAGATTCTCCCGCAGGAGAAACTGCGCCAGAAACCGCACCGAAAACCGTAACGGACTCCGCGCAGAGTCTAGAAGCGATCTCCGAAGCAGTTGCCGTAGGGGCAGTTGTTTTTCACGATCTCCACACCGATCCTGCCCGCGATGTGGAGTTCGACCTCGAGCGCGTCGTGGATTTCGAAGGCGAAACAGGTCCCTACCTCCAGTACGCGCACACGCGGTGCTTGAGCATCTTGCGCAAGGCTCACCAAACTGGCCAGGCCGGAGCGAAAATCGTGTTTCAACCGGCTCTGACGACTCACCTCACGACTGAAGTTGAGTTACAACTGGTAAAGACTTTAGGGCAATTTCCAATTCATTTGGAGCGCACCCTCGAGTTTTCTAAAGCCAGCCAACTGGCTCACTATCTCATCGAGATGACCCGCCTTTTCGGAGCATTCTATCGAGAATGCCAGGTCCTCGGACAGGCGTCCGAAATCACCCAGGCCCGCCTCATGCTCGTCGAGGCCACCCGGCGAGTCCTGGGACAAGGACTTGAGCTCTTAGGGATTCCGTTACCTGAAAAGATGTAGATGAAAAGTTGTAAAAATGAGCGTTGAATTCTTAAAAAACGGGCTACGAGTCCCAGTTCACTGTTACCGAAACCTGAATCTCTTAGCCCACGCTCAGATGGAAGAAATCGATTTAGGCAGTCAGTGCGGAGGCCATGGCAAATGCGGAATGGATCGCATCCAAATCTTAAACGGAAGAGAGTCCATCTCCCCTCCGAACGAAATTGAAACTAGACACTTATCAGAGCAGGCCATCGATCAAGGTTGGCGCCTCGCGTGCCAGGCTTGGCCTGACCAAGAGACCGTTCCAATTGAGGTCACAGTACCTTGAAAGACTCAAATTATTCCAACCCAATATCGGCTGGGTTACAACGATAGGCATTGCCGGTTTGAGTCACGCTCGTTTGCCTTGAGCTGACTGACGCGTACTCACCGTAGCGACGCCCCATTCAGCTGCCACTCGTAATATACCCTACGTGGTCAGTCTCTAATTGAACATAATTGGCACCTAACTCTAATGCCTGATTTCTCATGATGAGCCGACACGCCCAGAAACCGGAAGTAACGCACCGTGAACACACTCCGCCGCAGGCGAAGTCAAAAAGACGATCACTCGGGCGAGATCACCTGGAGCCACCCAGGTACTGAAATCTGAGGTGGGCATGTCCCGACGATTCGAAGGCGTATCGATGATACTCGGTAGAACTGCGTTCACATTAATTTTAAATGGCCTTACTTCTGCGGCAAGCGAAGCCACCAGCATATTCAAACCGGCTTTGGATGCGGCATAAGCGGATAATCCCGCTCCTGGATGGAGCGTTGCCTGAGCACTCACAAACACGAGCTTCCCAAAGTTCTGCCTTTTCATGGCAGGCAAGAGCTCGCGCACCAATAGAAAAGCCGATTTTAGGTTCGACTCCATGAGAAAATCATAATCCGTTACATTCAGCTGATCCGCCGCTCCAAAGCGAAAACCGCCGGCACAATGAACTAAACAGTCAAAAGGAGCCCCCTCCCATCCCCGACCTACCAGTTCTCCGACGGCGCTCGGGTCCTCTAAACGCGCTTGGGCCCAGCGAAATTCAGAATTTAGCTTCCAGGCGGACTCAGGTCGCGATCGGTGAAAGGTTCCGACGACAGAGTCACCTTGCTGTAAAAACTCCTCAGTCACTGCACTCCCTAAAACTCCCTCTGCTCCGGTCACCAAAATACGTCTTTTCATGAAGGATGACATTATGCGAGGCATTGAGGACAAATCAACCGAGTTCCGAGTTAATTGACTCAAAATAAACAAAAGGCTCGGTCTTAATGGCGCAGATTTTGTTTCTGGGCGGTGTCTAGGGTCCAATCTACTAGAGGTGAAACGTCCCCAATGGGGCTCACTGCCTGCACGGAGATGACTGAAGGTAAAGTCTCACCGACTGCATAATCTGCGATATTATTTGATGTGCGAGCAAGAAATTTAGGCTCGTCCGTAGAATTGTATTTAATATACATATTGTAATAACTTACTTCTGTATTATTATCCCAACTTGCGTAGATATGCCAATTACCAGACTGATCTTGCCCAGGCAGAGATACGGCTTGAAAGTGCGATGGACCCTCGGGCTCAGCCGTTACTGGACCAATATAGAGTTTTCCAAGTCTCAGTGAATAGTTTGTATTCGTTGACGGACTCAGTATTCTCAACTCCACTGCCTTTACGCTTTTACCAGAAAGGTCAGTTAATGGAAATCTCTCCTTGATCCAAGTCGTATTAGTCACGGCTGATGCCTCATTAGGTGTGGAAAGTGAATAGCATTGAGTTGTCCCAGTATCTAAACATAACGCAGCTGAGGGCGCAGGGGACTTATAGGTCAATTCCATGACATCTGAGGAACCGACCACCCATTGGGTAGCAAATATCTGACTTGTGACTAGGTCGTTCTCAACGAGAGTACCTTGGTAACTCAAGCTATTTCCTCCCGAATAGGCGTCTGAAAAATCGAACGAAGCTGAAATATTGCTCTGCTGCTGCTGTAAGTCGAATTGCTTGGTTGGGAGATAATCTTGGATACCTAGGTCATGCCATGGACTTTCAAATGCCAATTCGCCCGCAAGAAAGAACTTTTCTCCAAATCCAGTGGAAAACTCAGTACTGAATGGGAGAGCCTGAAGTGGAGAAGCTCGATTGACGTAGGATTGAGCACCGACCCAATCCGCATTTCCTTCCCAGTAATTTTGCATGAGAGGCGCCGCTGTACTGGTGGGCGGGTCCTGACCAGAATTTTTAAGAATAATCTGAGAAAGATCAAAAACCGATAGTGAGTAGCCACCATTGGGCCCACTCAAAGAGTCAAAGTATTGTTTTTGGTCCTGTCCTGTAGTTGCCTCTTCTGCATTCACACCGAAGCCAAGGATCGAGCGAGGGCAGGAGACTTGATCGGCAGCAGCAACCCAATCCGCAAGTGCAGAAAATCCTCCATAGTCAATAAAGAAGGGTGTACTCGATCTACTAGAGGGATCGGAAATAAACATGGGGTTTATGGGCAGACCGGGCACCTGATACCAACTCAAGAGCAAATCGTCAGCTTGGCTATGAAAATATTTAAAGAAATCAAGAAATTGATTTTGGACAGTTACATTACCCATTACCGATTCCTCATTGATAAAATACCCATCAAAATGGTACGCGTGCGCAATATCGATTAGGGCTTTTGCGTACGGAAAGCTTCCTTGACTATCTTGAGTTAAAAACTGTTGAACCCAGGCACCCTCAGATGGATCCGGACTGAAATAGACTGTCCCTAATATCTTTACTCCGTTCCTGTGGGCCGCTCGAATCCAACCTGGCGAAGGAGCAAGCACCTGCCCTTCATCATGGGATCCTCCAAAATAAGCAAATGTCGATATCAATTGCCAAGATGTAAAATAATGTCGACTATCTTGAATTCCAACCTGCATTTGTGCTGGCGTATTGAGTGTACCAAAACCTTCGAATGGAATGAGTTGCGATGATGCATTAACGGAACCGACAGAAAAGACCTGAGAAATTGACGGAAGATTCCGATAAAAAGGATAATTTAGATCGGTCTGGATCGACCAATTAAGAAGGAGTTTAGAGTTTAAAGGAGTGGCTTGAGAGATCTGCCACGATGTTGAGTAAGGAAAACTTTCAGCAGAAACTTGGGAAGCAATTAGCGCCGCTTTCGCGGCTGCATTTGAATAGATCGGATTCAAAAAAATCACCAATATCAATGCTAATTTTATAAAGTACATTAAAAAAGGAATTAACTTAATTAATTTTAAAATGAAAGAATTTTTAGAATATTCTTATCAGATAAAAAATCACTTCAACTCAACAACACGGCGAGCAGACTGGCCCGCAACTGGCCCCGCTGGCTCTAAATCATAGGTATAACTTTTCAGGCGACAGACATTTCGATTTCCGTGGGAGCAGAGGTAAAAAGTCCCCTGGAGAATATACTCATGCCCTAATTTGAGCTCACCCAAGGAAAAGGATGTTTTTTGCAAAGCATCCTTCGAGTATTCTCTCAAAATCGAGTAATCCGCCTGTACTCCCGATTTTTCAAAAAGCGTCATCCAAGCGGGAGCGGTTGTATTCAACTCCCAATCGGACTCAAACCGCTGCTGAACTTGAATGACTTGATCTGCATCCAAGACGACATGCTCGCGAGGCACCATTCCGGGAAGCGCCTCTGCCGGAGCTCGATTCGATCCCGAAAGCAGGGACCGATGTCCCACGGAGCCCGACTGGGTTGAAAGAGGCAAGGGACTCATGATTTTCTTCCCTACCCAATACACGCCACCACTCGCCAGCAAACCGAGAGTAAAATACAAAACAGGCTCAGGTATCTTCATCGCCCTGGACAAGGCCTTGGATAGCACTTTGGAGTACATTTTAGATTCCATTTACTGCCTCAAAGGAGCAAATCCGAAGGTTTTTGCAACCTCGACGACCCCGCCCCCATTCGGCATTGGAAATTGGATTCTCTTAATTACCTTGAGAATACAATTCTCTGAGTTTGGATTTTTCAAAGCAGAAGTCTCGATGCCCGCCTGATTGACTCGGCCACTAGCACCGATCACAAACTTGACGGCAACTCGTCCACCCAGATTCGGATTCTCCGCATTGAGCTCCCGCTCATAACAGAGTTGAAACTCATCTCGGTGGGCATTCAAGGCCCGATTGATCGCGTCCGTGTCAATCGCCCCCATCACGACGGCCTCTTCGGGGCCATCACTTCGAATATCAACTCGCGAATG
The DNA here is from genome assembly GCA_903854365.1 of Oligoflexia bacterium. GTDB lineage: Bacteria > Bdellovibrionota > UBA1018 > UBA1018 > UBA1018 > CAINWE01. The sequence continues at coordinate 3,154 of CAINWE010000314.1, read as the reverse complement.
AGCTCCGATAATCCCCGAACCATTACCAGCAGCACCCAAACCCGTGCCAATTCGGCCCATTCCCCGACCTTTGGTCCCTAATCCACCGAGAGTCGTATCGGCGGTACCCCCGCCTCCTTGACCACTCCCCGAAAGCGCCAAGCCCCCGCTCCCGCGGGAGCTAAAGTTCCCAAAGCCCTTAGTCTTATCCCCACCATCGCCCAGGTGAGCAGAGCTACTGCCTAAAATATTTTGAATTCGGCCGCCTGCGCCCTTGAGTAAATCCACGTTTCCATCCTCGTTAACTTCACTCTCTGCTTTGACCCCAGTAGCACCCCCGTTCGGTGAAGGCCTGGAAATTTCAGTAGATTTTACATCGGCTTTTTTCTTATTGGGCTCTCCACGAGAGCCCTCTTTACCCTTTGCTCGAGCTCCTTCACCTTCCTTCGCTTCGGCTTTCGGCGCTGCTCGATTCTGTTGAGCGGGCTTCGCCTGAGGCGGCGTAGGCTGAGTTGCCTTAGCCACCTGAGGAGCGTTCGATTTGGTAACGGACATGACTTTCGGAATCGGCTTATGCAGATCCGCTGGCTTCTGATCCAGGGTGACCTTGGTCACTTTATTAGGCTCAGGCTTCACGGGCTGAGGCGGCTCCTCCTTCACGGGAGGTTCTGCCACCTTGACGGAAGGCTTCACCACCTGAGGTGGCTTCATAAATTTCTCAGGCTGATACAAAATCGTTGCGATTCGCTCAGGGACCTGTTCTACATCGACAGACTGAGGAAGCTGAACTTTAAAAAGGGTGAATAACAGAGCTACGGTCATCAGCATCGAGACCGAAAAAACTTTCGTAAAAAACGGATCCTTCTCTAAAATCCTTCTTCGCCTCAAAACAGGTGGAGCGGCCGTATAACTAAAATAGAAATCAATTTCCCCGATCGTAATTTTAGCAAAGTCCTGATTCCCGAGAGGTACTTCGTATCCGTGGGCTCCCCTGATCGCATGCCCTCGAACCTCCGCCAGACTACTCAATTCGCCATTCTGTTGAATCACGCCCTGCATCTGCGAGTCGAGGTTCAGATAAAAACCGTCACCATGATTTTTGGCCACCAACGGGAACTGTGCGGAAGAAAGCAACGGAGGAATCGCAAAATCATTATTGGGTGTGTTCCCGACCGTCACTCGCTTCTCATGAACAAAGTGCTCTACATCCAAAATAGAACCATGCCAAGACATGACCACTTCTAGAGCCCGTTTCGAGGTGGGACGAAAATCAAAAATCTCCTCAATTTCTCGATCATCCTGAAGTAAGAGTGGTTGTAAATCCTCACTTGGATCTAAAAAGAGAACACGACCCTCCGTCTCACGAGTCGCCTCCCGTCGATTTTGATCCGAAGCTTGAGGCATTAAAACTTCGATCGAATACCTGAGCTCATATTTTCCGATCGTAATTTTGTCTTTTTCCTGCAGCGCTTGAGCAAGAACTTTCTTTTCGTTCACAAAAACACCTGACAAACTGGCCAGGTCATAAATCTTTCCGACCACTGGAGGCGCCTTACGATCCGCAGACTCACTCTTCTTCACTTCTAATACAGAATGAATCGGGGAAATCCCCTCACCGGTCAGCCTCACATCCGCCGAAACCACAGAGCCAATGACAATTCGTTCTTTATCAAACTTAAACACCCGCTCGGGAGTCTGGGCAGGGCCACTCACGAGACGAAGCACCAAAATCGCTTTGGGCTCCGTAGCCGAAGTTCCCGCGCCGGGACGTTTCTTTTCGGACTCAGATTTGGATTCTGTCGATTTCTGACTCATAAGAATACTCCCAACCATCCTGGCTATTTGCTAAACATGACATCTCTCAACATTTGTCGATGAAAATTTTTTCTGCGTTTTACCAAAGAATCCATTTTATCTTCGGGCTTCACCTGAAAATAAAACTCCCCTGGATTTTTCAATTGCCCTTCAATTTGCATCGCGTCCAAATCCAGTTCCGTCTTTTTTGGGTAGATCACTCGGGAACCGCCCTCAGGCGCACTACTCATCTCACCCTGAGGCGTTCGATCCGCCGCGGTATCGGGATCCAGACCCTCGATCCGCTCACTCTCTCCATAGGCAGGAGCCATCCCCACCCACACACACACGACGATACACTGAAGCCAGAACTGCCACTTTATTTTTTCCACGATTCACACCTCTTCGTGAGATACAAAACAGCACTTCTTTCAAATCCCTCGAGGGACTTCTCATCGATTTTTCGCAAGATCTCTGCACACTTCGTTGCCCCATCCGCTCCATCTGCTTTGCGGAACGAAGCCCGAGCAGCATGGTGATAATCCACCAAAAATGAAGGGGCGCCTGCGGAATGGGCAACACCAGAAGCAGACGCTTCCGTTCCCCCTTCGTGAGCCTTAAAGAGAGCCTCCGCCGCTTCTGTCTGACCCAACCCCTGGAGTGCGACCGCCAAACCTAAATCCGTATCACGCCCTGCATGACGCACCCGGACCTGATCCCACAAAATTTTCGATTTAGCAAAAAGACGATAATAATTCATTAAAGCTGCTAAGTTAACCTTCGCTGGTGCGAAAAAGTCGTCCACCCGGAGCGCTTCTTCCAAGTGCACTTCTGCCTGATTCGCTAGGAGCCAATCACCTTGGCCCTCACGCGAAAGCAGGACAACGGCTAAATTATTCAAGGCAGCAGGATACTTAGTTTTCAAAGCTAAAGCGCGTTCGTAAGCCACTTGAGCCAGAAGCGGCTTCCCCTCTCCCCAAAGCAGGTTTCCGTAATCGGTCCAAAGAGTCGGACTTTTTGCATCCTGAATGAGGCCATTTCTCACCCGCTGAGTCGCAACTTCTGCTCCCTCTTGACCACCATTCGCCGGCAGCCCGGACAATACAAAATTCCCGTGCGGTCCTTGAGCGCGTTCTGGCGTGCCGGCTTTGAAATCCGCCAAATGATCGGCGATCTCTGGCAAAACCGGGCTCAGAATAGTCGAGGCCACTGCTTTTGCATAGGCATCGCTCCAAGTCGTGCGGGCTTTTTCTCGCAAGGGCTGAGACACAGACAGAAGTTGCTTCTTAAATCGCTCCAATGCAGCATCTTTCAACGTCGGAGGAGCTTCAATCGCATCGACCTCATCGGCAAATTGGCTTGCCCATAAGGCTAAACGATG
>CAINWE010000313.1 GCA_903854365.1 Oligoflexia bacterium | reverse complement strand
ATCAAATCCAAGCTTATAACTCATGCCAGAGCACCCACCACCGACCACCATCACGCGAAGCCTCGAGTCCGTCGCAGTAGCGTCGCTCGACTGCAGTCTCTTAATTTCTGAAACCGCTTTGTCCGTGACTTGAATCATACTCATGCGAGTTTCTCCTTCTCTTCATTCTTCTTGATATAATCTTGAATGGCTGCTTTGATTGCGTCTTCGGCGAGGACTGAGCAATGAATTTTAATCGGCGGGAGAGAAAGCTCCTGAACGATCTCGGTATTTTTAATAGCTAAGGCCTGATCGATGGTTTTACCCTTCACCCACTCCGTAGCCAGAGAAGAACTGGCAATCGCGCTGCCACAACCAAACGTCTTAAACTTAGCGTCCTTAATGATGCGGGTCTTTTCGTCGATTTCAATCTGCAGCTTCATGACGTCGCCACACTCAGGAGCACCGACCAATCCAGTACCGACACTTTTTGAAGTTTTATCCAAGGACCCAACGTTTCTTGGATTTTCGTAGTGATCAATCACTTTTGTATTATAGGCCATAAAAATTCTCCCTCTTCACAAACTACGTTTAGTGTCCCGTCCAATTCACTGACTTCAGATCAATTCCCTCTTTTGCCATTTCATAAAGAGGAGATAGATCTCTGAGCTTCTTCACTGTGCTAATCACTTTACTCGCTGCAAATTCGATTTCTTCCTGTGTTGTAAATCGACCCAACCCAAAACGAATACTCGTATGAGCCAAATCCTCACCAACACCGATATTTTTCAAAACATAGGAAGGCTCTAAACTAGCCGAAGTACAAGCCGAACCGCTAGAAACTGCAAGCTCCTTCATGCCCATCATCAGCGACTCACCCTCGACGTAGGCAAAGCTCACATTCAAATTTCCAGGCAACCGCTCGTTCGGATGGCCATTCAGATAAACCTCATCTAAATCGGCCTGAATTTTTTCCCAGAGAAAATCTCGAAGTCTTTGGATGCGACCACTTTCCTCAACCATCCGACGACCAGCCAATTCTGCTGCCTTACCAAATCCTACAATTCCAGGCACGTTTAAGGTTCCAGAACGCATTCCACGCTCATGTCCCCCTCCATGCATCATCGCTGCTAATCGAACTCGCGGGTTTCTACGACGCACATACAAAGCGGCAACGCCTTTAGGGCCGCACATTTTGTGCGCAGTCATCGAGAGTAAATCGATTCCCATCTCTTCTACATCGACGTGCCCTTTGCCTACGAGCTGGACGGCGTCTGTATGAAAAATCACTCCCTTTTCTTTGCAAACTTTACCTATCGATCCAATCGGATTAATCGTTCCAATTTCGTTATTAGCTGCCATGATCGAGACCAAAATCGTCTTCGGCGTGATCGCGTTGCGCACAGCCTCTGCACTCACCTGACCGTAGCGATCGACGGGAAGATAAGTAATTTCAAACCCCTTTTTTTCCAAAGCATGGCAAGTATCAAGAATTGCTTTGTGCTCAATCGTCGAAGTGATGATGTGATTCCCTTTTTCTTGATACATTTCGGCGACGCCTTTGATGGCCAAATTATTACTCTCAGTGGCACCGCTCGTGAAAATCACTTCTTTTTCAGTAGCTCCAATCAACTTTGAAATCTGTTGACGTGCCTTTTCTACGGCTGCCTCAGCGGTCCATCCATACTCGTGATTTCTGCTCGCTGCGTTCCCGAAAACTTCCGTAAAATAGGGCATCATCGCTTGCAGAACTTCCGGATCAACAGGGGCGGTGGCGTGATAATCAAGGTAAACAGGTAACTTCATGGACTACTTCCTTTGTTGAACGACTCTTGAGTGATCTCCGAGAGCTGAATTCCAGATAAAAATCGAGCGACCTTTTCGTTCAATCGCCCCATGACGTGCTTAATCTCGCATCGATTACCATAGGCGCAATCTAATAAAGACTCGTCGCTATCTATGGCACAGGCCACCAACGACTGACGACCCTCCATTAAATCAAGAAACTCGGCCAATGAAATCTGCTCGAGCGACTTCTGAAGGGTATATCCCCCCTTAGCGCCATGAGCCGATTGAATTAAACCACTATCCTTGAGTCTCAACAGCGTCTTAGCAGTGATCTCAAACGGCAGGCCATAGGTGTCCGCTACCTCACGGGCACTGGTCACCTCGGAGGGGTCCATCAATTGCTTGCGACTCATATGACGAAGCGCCATTAGGCCGTACTCTGTCGTGCGATTGAACTTAATCATAACAGGGCCTCTGATATACGATAGCTAGAGTCCGATTTCAAGTCAAAGATGGGCGCCAATCGTGACACAGGCTGAACGACCAACTGACTCCAAAGCTAATCGCTGACCGCTTGCCTAATCTGTTCGATGACCCCAGGGTCAGCTAAGGTACTGATATCACCGAGATCCTGAAACTCCCCTATGGCCAGCTTTTTCAGAATACGACGCATGATCTTGCCACTTCGCGTTTTTGGCAGCCCAGAAACAAAATGAATTTTCTTGGGTGTCGCCAACGGTCCAACGTCTTTGCGGATAATTTGGCCTAACGCTGAGATCAAATCTGAATTCGCCACCCCGTGAGGCTTCAATACGACAAACAGATGGAGCGCCTCGCCCGTTACGTCGTCATGCACTCCCACCGCAGCAGACTCAACTACAGAGTCT
>CAINWE010000312.1 GCA_903854365.1 Oligoflexia bacterium | reverse complement strand
GCTAACTAAGGAAGCGAAAATGCCGGATCTGAGTTTGAGAAAGCATTGTCCGCGACTTTTTAAAACGATGCTCGACATGAGTTCGTCGAAAAGGTGAAAAAGAGTTGTTGTGCCTCCCTTGAGACAGACTTCCCCTTCGGCTGTGAAGAGACTTTCCTCTTCTTTGTCTTTCAGATCGATCCAATGCAGGACTGTTTTTTTAATGAGATCAATGACGGTTTTTGAGCACAATCGGTCGAGAGGAAGGGCGGGGGAGCGTTCGAAAAAGCCGGCTTTTTTTTCAATTTCGAAAAGAAGTGCCCCTAGTCTTTCAAGAAGGTTTTCAAAAAAATCAGAGGAACTGTTGAGGGGCTTTCCTTCGGAAGATTTTTTTCGGAGAGCAAAACTGAGAGTTTCTAAAAGGATGAGCGCAAATGACCCAGCATGTTTCAGAATCTTGAGGTCTCGATCTCTTCTTTGGCCTTTACGGTCTTGTGCGTAAAGGCGATGATCCTTTTGAGTGGTGGCGCCAATTCCGCCTTCTAGTCCGAGAGCAAAAGTCTGCGCCATCGAAGGGAGATTCCAGACGTGCGTTTTTTCGCCATTCAGGTCGAATTCCCTCAGAAACAAAAACTGCCCGTTTTTATCTAAATGTACGGAAGACTTGATTCGAGAAGATGGAATCACTGTCCTCGCAGCATGCACAATAGATGGGTATCCTTTTTGGGCAAGTTTTTCGTTCATCTGGTGAACGAGCGTTTGAATTTTTTGGTGCCCTTGGATATCAAAACTGGTGGGAAGGGCGGCGTTCGTTCGCAGAATCAGGTCTGGCCCCGCGATCTCGCTCAGCCCTAGTTCGAGGCACTTTCGATAGGGGTGAAACAGCAGAGATCCTTGAGTAGGATCGATCTCAAAATTTTCAAAGATGATCCCACCGGTCGAGTGAGGGGTTTCTCGGTAAGTCAACTTAGCCCAGCCATTTTCGCTGAGTGCGGGTGTTTTCAGTTGAGCAGTCTCGAGCGTCCATCTCGATGTGAATTCCATTAATACATCGATGTGAGCAATGGGGCAAGCTTGCCGCGGATCTTCGACCCGATGGGTGGGGGAGATCCAGAGCCGGAGTGGGTCTTCGGGTGGGCGTTTTTTGGCGGTAGCCTGTGCCTCAAATAAAATGGACAGTAAACATTGTTCAGCCAGTCGGAAATGACTCCAAGAGCTACCAACGTTTTCAGGCGCCAGGTGCATCCACGGTGATTGACGCACGAGAGAATGGGTCTGAGAAAGAAGCGGCAAAAGTTGCGCAGAAATTCTCAGGGCGTAGGGGTGGTAGAGGATCTCTCGCGCATTTAGAACTAAGCCGTCTGAGAAGCAATATTGGATATAATTTTCAAGTTCAGAGGCTTGACTCAGCCTGGGCCAAGCTAAATCGGCTTGGTGCGGTGAGCTTCCGAAAAGTGTGGGGACGTCATGGAAGGACATTCCAGATTTGACGAGGAACGGGCTAAAGTCCTGTGGTTCGGGTTTTCTGCCGGCAGGTAGGGTCGTCTGAAAAAGGTCGGCGAGGGTACCCTCTGATGGGTTCTCTTGGTTGAGCATCACCAGGGTGCCTGGGCAAAAAACGATCGAAGCCAACCCGGGGAGGGTTAGCGGGTGTTTTGGACTTATTCCCATGCGTGCGGTTGAACCCGTTTTTGAAAGTTTTTCAAGAAAAACTAGTATATCGGAATAAGGTGGTAGGTTCAATCAGAATGGGATGATTAGAGAAAGGGTTTGTGATGCGAAAACGGCTTTTATGTCCAATTCTCCCCCAGCCGAGTCAAAGGGTGCTCTTACCGGAAGTCGAGGCAAATCACGCACAGCGGGTTCTTCGGCTGAGGAGCGGAGACGAAGTCGAGGCGCTTGACGGGCGAGGACATCGAATTCTCGGACGATTGCGAATGAGTGATCTCGGGGTGCAGCTCGAATATGTGGATGCTCTCCCTACTCAGTCGACTTTGGAAGGGGGGGCGGAGGTGGTGCCCGTCGATTTGGAAATGGCGATCCTCAAGGGAGAGAGTATGGAATGGGTGGTGGAAAAAGCCACTGAGCTTGGAATTCGTAGGTTGGTCCCCGTCGTCGCTGATCATACGGTGATTCAAATTAAGTCGAAAGGCCCGGCTTTTTTCAGAGAGCGCTGGCAAAAGATTGCGGATCAGGCGTTGAAGCAATGCGGTCGAGTCGATGGACTTCGTGTGGAGGCTCCGACGACGTTGGAAGCGTTATTGGAGAATCGGTCGAGTGTACCTCAAATAGTTCGGTTGTGGTGCGACGAGGAAAATGCGCAAAGAAGCTCTCTTGGGTTAGCTCAATGGGTTGCGGGCGATTCATTTAAGCTGATAAAAGAAGTCAAGATTTTAATTGGTCCCGAAGGAGGTTGGAGTCAGGCCGAGCGGACCCGCCTGAATACTCTTGCAGCCCAGGTTGAAGGTAATGTTTTGTCGGTAAGTTTAGGGCCGTTGGTTTTGAGAGCAGAAACAGCTGCATTGGTTTCTATGAGCTTGATTTCTGCTTTTATGCGTGCTGGGCGATAGTTTTTAGTTTACCCTTTTTGAGTGCCACTGAGTAAAATGCCCTCGAACCTGATTTTGTTTTTGTTACTTTTGATGCCGCCTTTGAGTCTCGCTGATTCTTCTGCTCAAGGTGCCGTTGACGGGATGTCAAAATGGGGTTTTCCAATTCCAGCAATTTTGAAAAAAAACGTGGATTTTTGGATTCGGGTGAATAGTCAGTACTCGATTCATCAAGGGTTAGTTCATGACTCCGAAAACATTGACCACGTGTACTCGGTCTTAGATTTGAGCAAGTCGAAAAGAAACTCAAATCATTTGATTGCAGTAGAGAAGCTGAAGTGGAAGCGGGTGCTTCTGGCTGTGCACGCGAAGCAGGGACATCCGGAAAAAATGAACTCTGATGAGAAGCGGATCTTCGAAATGTTTAAAGACACGGAAGAGCCGAATAAGTTCCTTAATGCGGCTCATCGTAAGCGCCTTAGGTTTCAGTTAGGCCAAAAGGAACAATTTTTAAATGGTCTGCGTCAGTCCGGTAAGTACATGAAAAAAATGGAGGAAGTTTTTGCTCGGGCAGGATTGCCTATTGAGTTAACTCGGCTTCCCTTTGTGGAGAGTAGCTTTAATTTGAGGGCTAGGTCGAAAGTGGGTGCAAGCGGGATTTGGCAATTCATGAAGTCCACAGCCCGCTTATTTCTGCGCGTAGACACCGTCGTTGATGAAAGGAATGATCCAATTCGCGCCTCTGAGGCTGCTGTCCGTCTGTTAACGGTGAACTATCGGTCTCTTGGAAATTGGCCGCTCGCCGTAACTGCCTATAATCATGGTCGTAAAGGGTTGATGCGAGCTGTAAGACGGGTGGGCTCGGATCAATGGGGGGACTTAGTAGAGGGGTACTCTGGGCGTTCTTTTGGATTTGCGAGTCGAAATTTTTTTCCAGAGCTTTTAGCTTTGATCGAGCTTGAAAAAAATTCGGCCAAATATTTTGGTGACCTAGAAAGAGCTGCGCCTCTCTATTTTTACGAGGTGAGTCTTCCAATAAAAATCGACTTGAAACGTTTGATTCAGTGGTTTGAGTTGAACTCTCAGGAGGTTCGAGAGCTGAATCCTGGCTTGTCTGAGGCAGTCTTTCGAGGGGCTGAGCCTGTGCCTGCTGGATATCGCTTTCGGTTGAGAAGGCGTGCTGAAGATTCAGAAGAGACTTTAGTAAAAGCCTTTCTGTCAAAGTTCGACTCTGCGTCAAATTCCCCATTAAAATCTCCTTAACTTTCGTCCGGAGGCTTTCAAAGTGTGATAAGGATAGGGTCGAGGTATTGATTTCATGTTTTTGGTCGGTATTGCGGGCGGCTCAGGTTCGGGTAAAACTACTTTTGCGAAAAAAATTATTCAGCGTTTAGATAAAACGTTGAT
>CAINWE010000311.1 GCA_903854365.1 Oligoflexia bacterium | reverse complement strand
TGTAGCAGCGCCTGCTGTTTCTGCTCGGGAGACATTCTCAAACCCATTTTGATAGCGAGCCCCTTGAGCGCATCTCTCACCCCGGAAGCCGTAGATTTCGCATGCGAAGCTTCGGATCTCTGCATATTGACAGTCATGACCGCAACACTCAAAACAAGCGGCAGGGCGATCGATCTTAGGAGTTTAGGGGTGCTTTGCATGAGTCTACTTGGCCTAAGCCTTCGTAGCTGACCACTCACCCAAAATTGAACCCGGTTTTCTTTTTTAAATTTAAATTGCATCATGCCAAAGCCCTCCGTACAAAATCTTCAAATAAATCTTCGTTCAGATCCAAACAACCCGCTTGAGTGTCTTTCATTTTAGTAGATAGCGATGAGAATGAAAATCTGTGTCAAAACTAATTTGCCCCCTCGTTTCGCTTTCTGCATGAGTCAAACCGGACCCAAGGACACCTGGCACAACCCTGTGTTCAACAGAATCAATTGCGTGTAGCTTTCTCTCAGTGCAAAATGGTGTGTTTTGTGATTGATTGCCGCCATGAAAGTTAGGTCAGTCGCTCCACTTTCCCTGATTGCTCTCCTGGGAGCAACTCTGCTCCCGCTTCAATCGTTTGGCGAACTCAGCCATCGGGACCTCCGAGGAATTGAGGCCTGGGTAGATCATCCCGGAGCATCACCCCTCGATGGGTATACCCTCCTCAAAACATCCCTGCAGAATCGCCGATTTTTTGGTAATTATGGTCCGCCTCGACCCGGACTGGGGTGCCTCGAGTTTGCGAGCCGCACCCGTGAGCAACTTGTCGCCAACGCGGACTGTCCACACGACAAAACCTCGGAGTGGATTCAAAGGCTCTTTCCTTCTCCAGATCGCGCTCATTTACTAGTCAACCAGATCCCGTCCGATGTCGTATCTCACTTAACTCCGTTTGCGATCGGGCGCGTGCTCGAGGCGATTGCTCAAATCCCAGACTCGGAATGGACCACAATACAAGCGCAGCCCGAACTGAGAGAGACCTATACCACCCAATTGAGCGACGTTCTCTTTGAAGCGATGAACCCTGAAAAGTTCTCGGAATGGAAAGAAAAACAACACAAATCACTTGAGAAGCTCCTTCGGGTCCGGTCCTGGCGAACAGCCCCTTCGGATGACGACCGCAGACTGCGTGAGGAATGGGATCAGGTGACCTCGACTTTGTCTCGACTCAGTACATCCGCTGAAGCAGGCCGATCGCGATTTGGGAGTTTATTCGACGCCTCTCTGTTCGACGGATGGGACAGCAGCTCCAGTTTAGCCAACTCCCCCGAACGAGGCTCTCCAGCATCCCCCACCACATCCGCAGCAGCGAGTGACCGGAGCTCGCAAGATCGCGTCAGCTCGCAGGGTTCGCCCAGCAGCACTCGGAGCATCGGCAAACGAAAAGACTATCTGTCGCTTGCAGAGCTTTTCGTAGCAGCGTTACTCGAGTCACGAGTCCTGGATGCACGAGACCACACCACAAGTTATCCAAAATACTTCCCTGAGCAAACCTTGCTCGCGTTTTTTCTCCAAAAGGCAGACACAAAGGCAGACCTCGTTTCGCTTTTTAGAGGGATGTCTACTCTCCTCAAAGACCCAACAGCACTCCTGGATCCAGGAAAAATCTCTGCCTTCGTATCTCATCAATGGACTGACGCGGATTATGACCGTGATCTGATCAAGGCTCGAGTGAGAATCAAACTCGATCGGTTTCTCGAGGATCGTGAGTTCATGATGTATTTTTTTATGGAGGACAAGATCAGGACTCAACTCATCCCACCCTCAATTTACTATGGTCAAGCGGGACATGAAAGCATGGGCACCGCAACGTATCCTGACTGTGGGGAAACTTCCCTGAGAAATTTTTTCAACATCATCCTCTACCGTCCTGAAGACGGGATTTTTGATGCGCGCCGATTAGAAGACCTCGAAAAAACTCATCCAGAAATGAGCATCTCCCCCGCGCTCAAAGAGTTTTACCAGAAGCACTCGCTCGCCTCGGAGGCTTCTTTGCAAAGCGTCAGAGATGAATGGAGCGAGACGGTGACCTCGCGCCATCCTGGCGTTCACTACGTCAACCCCAAGGAAGGTACCCCTCAGTGCGAAATCGCGGGCGGCTTCGATAATTTAATGACTGTTTTTGATCGACTCTTATCACTCAGCGATCCGCCCGAGTCACCGCCGAGGAGTCGATCAGAAAAACTCGACACTCTTTGCCGGTTATTCTCCAGCGAAAGTCAAGTTCTCACTTGGGAAGTCGAGGACGCCATCGATCCTGCACAATCTCGATCGCAACTCGAAGAAGCCACCGCCGGAGTCAAAATCGTTTTTAGCCTCGGCGGATCTCCCGCATTCTCTTGGCAGTTCACACCTCGACACTTTGTCGTAAGCAACCTACGGCCAGAAAGCTCAGTTTGGAAACAGTTCGCTGGCATTGAACTCTTAAAACCTCTGCCGGCGAGCCCATCACCAAAGGAGCTGAACCCCGTCATCCAGCTGCTTCCGTGGTTCCCCGGGCATGTGGTCTCTCGAAAACTCGACAACACTGCCTGGTCAAATCCTACTTTTATGCAGGTCATGACCTACGCCCTGCCCCTTCAACGCACCTCCGACAAAATCGAAGCGCTCAAAGCCATCCTATCCAGCCCAAGAACACCGCTCGACTTGGTCCTCGCGATGAAGTCCCTGGCGGAGCGTTTGAAAACCGACGTACTCAGAAGTCGTGACGCACGAGATATCAAACCCGTTCTGGGAGCCTTATCGGACGCAGACTTTCCCTACGGGGATCCGCCCCACCTCCTAGGTGACCCCCTCTTTCGCTACGAACGAATGACGGAAGAACAAATCTACTTTGCGCTAGGCTCAGGAACTCAAGCACGAAAGGCCTCACACAAAATGGCGTCTACTCTCGGATCCTCCTGGAGGAGAGCAGATCAGGATCCCGAGACGAACACCTGGACTCCCGTAAGCTTGATTTGGAGCGGCCCCGTCCCAGGCGAAGACGGCCGCCCCGCCCAAATGAACTGGACTCAAGCGATGAACTACTGCCTTCAGCTCAATCCCGCTTCCACCCGAGCAGCAATCCGGGCCAAACTCGATCGCAAAAAACGGCCCTACCGCGGATGCTTTCTCCCGCGTAAAGTTGACTATCAGCGACTCGCTGAGGACATGAGCTACTTTGACGGCCAAGGTGAATTTTTACCTCAAATTTCTTACCTCTCCGGGCACACCTTCTGGACGGCATCGTCAACCTCCGGAGCCCAGGGAACCGCATCAGCCTGGTCGAGCCACGACGCTCTAGAATACGTCTTTGCGACTGAAACCGAATTTGAAGTCCGGTGCGTCTGCGTGCCTCATTCGTGGGACTCATGAAACCCGAGCCTTTGCAGTTCAAAAGACTTTGCTTTTTCACCGGGGTCATTTTGCTTCAAACTTTAGCCCCTGCAAACTCCTTTGCAGGTATCTTTGGTGGTATCTTTGCAGGTACCCACGCCGAACTGAGTCGCTGCAGAACCAGTTTGAATCAAATTCGGACCCCCAGACATTTCTATCGACCGGGGATCAACTTCAGCAAATTTATTCCCGCCCCCTCTGCAGGCGAGAAACTCAAAAACTGGCTCGCCACCCACCGCCACGAATTCCTCGCGCATGGAATCTGGGAGGACAATGTTCAAAAGACACTCAGAAGCGGAAAAGTCATACCCGCCGAACTGATTCTCCGAGAAACTGGCTCGCTTTCGTTTGAGTCGACGCGACACTACGGCAGACGTAGCGCCCATACACTTCGATCCCAAGAAATTCACGATCTTTTCGACGCAGTTGGACCGATCCAGGCCTGCACGGGCGTCGCATTTCTTAAAGTAGAGCGCGTCCCGGGGACACAAAATCAGTACGTCATTTTGCGCAAAGAGGGCACCTCGGCCTCCTGGGAATTGCTCAAACTTGTCTCTCTCAAAGTACGCCTCGTCCTCGGCCAGACCGATACTCTCCCGACACCCAGGACCGGGCCGGTAGTCATCCCAGTCACCCTCAACGACCAGCGCTTCGTCAGCGGCTTACTCGACTCGGCTGGCAACCCTCTCCCGATTGAACTCCCCGTCCTCAACTGTAGCATTGCACCCCATCACTCGGAGCCACTGCTGCGACTCCGCGGACGCAGGGCCAGATCAGAAAGCTTTGGCATCCACCCCGAGTATTACCTCAACTTCTCACGAGAGCTGAAGCAAAGAGAGCGGCTCATCGACTATGCCGACAGAAACCACCTGCCCAAAGAAGCTGTCTTCGTGGCGCATGATGAATACCACGGCAGAACTGCCGATCAACAGCTCTTAGGGGCAATCCCTCAATTTAAACAAGAGGTCATCCAGTTCGTGTCTGAGTTTAAGAAGCTTGCGACTCAAGGAGGCATCAGCAACCATGACGCAGAATCCTTCCTACAAAGAATCGGATTTTGGAGCCATCGATTTCCGGCAGGAGACCAACTAGACGAACTCCTTTGGGCAGTGAGAGCAGCGCTCTATGGTGGGATCGCCGTCCAATCGGAGATCTCCCTCAGTTGCAATGGGCTCGCACCGTACGGAAAAGTATTCGTCGTCGTGGGCGATCCCCAAAAAGCGTCAATTGGAGCCCCCCGGGAGATCAACACCTATGATTTCCCCCAGCTTGCTCCCTTCCACCTCGGTTTCTTTGAATTGGTGACCTATCGACTGGGAGAAGTCCCCTTATTTGAATGCCGAAGCCAACACCCCCTCCATCAGCAAGGCAAATTCGCAGAAATCCCTCTCACAGACTCAGACGTCTTGATCCTAGGACCCAGGTCAGTCATCGCCGACATCCCTGAAGTTTCAAAATACAACGTCATCTACACCGATGAACTGACTGCAGAGGAAAAACGACTCATCCCCGCATTTGGAATCGACTTCGAACTCATGAGTCCCGTACCCTCCGATCAACATCCTCTCGAATAGGATTCGTCCACCCAACTAAATTAAGTTAATAAAATCATAATATTATCAACAGACGACACGGATACAATTAATTCTGTATTGAATTAATATACAAATCAGATAAACTAATCCATATGAAGATTAAGAAAGTTTCGTTGGTGCAAATTGTATTCGCTAGCGCTCTGACCGGAGCTATCGCCGTCAGTAGTAACGCTGGAGAACCCGGTAAAAAATGCGTACGACCTAAGCAGGCCATAGCAACGACTCCAACTACCCCACCTGCGCCAGAACCATCTGCATCACCCTCTACTATACCTGAACCCACACACTCACGCACTCCTGCAGCGGTACTTGTAACTTCTGCAGTGAGCTCACCGACTCCTGCACAAACACCAGCGGCAACCGCATCACCTGCACCCGCACACACTCCCGCAATCACCGCCTCACCCGCTCCGGAGCATACTGCAGCAACAGTAAGCATCGTGGCGTCCCCGACGCCTTCTCACTCCCCAGCAGCGGTCATTGCAGTCCCCAACGCAGTCCCCAACGTTGTCACCCCGTCTGTTGTCGCCCCCACCATTGCTTCAGCAGCGTCAGTTCGCACTCCAGCAGCCGTTGCTTCATCGACTCCCGCTCAGCCCCCAGTCGTAGTCGCTTCGCCGACACCGGAGCATACTCCTGCCGTCGTTTCTTCCCCGGTTCCGACTCACTCCGCAGCCTCAACTACCGCACCCGCAGCAAAGCCTTAGAGTTAACCAACTTCGGTTTTCAA
This sequence comes from Oligoflexia bacterium, assembly GCA_903854365.1. Classification (GTDB taxonomy): domain Bacteria; phylum Bdellovibrionota; class UBA1018; order UBA1018; family UBA1018; genus CAINWE01. Next base: position 753 of record CAINWE010000311.1, on the reverse strand, counting down.
GCCGTCGGCAGCCGCATTCGCTGAAGGCTAGCAAGAGTTCAAAAAGCCGTCGCAGGTTTGTCAGAGCATGCAATCGGAGATTGCTGTGTCAGCAGAAGCTGAAATCAAGGCAAAATAAGACGACAAGACTCAGGACCCGGGTCAGGCCATCGAATTGAATTTCACTGACGCGGGTTATGACAAGCCTTCGAAAACCAGTTCAACATTTTCGGCGTAATAATTGCGGAGACCTCAGTGTGATCCGCTACAATAAAATTAAACAGTTGACTGCTCAGGAGCTCTATCTTTTGAATCTTTTCTTCCAGAGAAGGACTGACTGGTGCTTCATAAGCCTTTTTAATGAGTCGCTCTAAATGATCATAAGCATTGACCGCTTGGTCTCTACTCATGAGCAAAACTCGCTCATGATCGCTCAGCCCAAATTTGCCCCGATTCCAGGGCAAATCTAAAATCAATGACAACCACTTTAAGGTGCGAACCAGAATGGACTCTGACTCAGGGACGACCCCGCGACTCGGCATTTGCTCAAAGTCGTCGTCGGCCAGACCGGGTGCCCGAGCGACCTTTACGGAAGGTGAAATGCACGGGGTCATGTCAATAGGAGGATCTTCCCTAAAAACCGGCTCAGGGTAGGCCGCTCCATCAGACTTATCCAAACCTATCCACATAGCAATTGGAGCTGATTTCCTGTTTCAGCGATGCTGGTTACAAAAACCGGATGAACCGATCTTCGCAGAGCCGTCATCTCCGCAG
>CAINWE010000310.1 GCA_903854365.1 Oligoflexia bacterium | reverse complement strand
TTTTGCCACGGCTCTAGATCAGCGAGTTTAGGCAGCGTCCCCGTCAGAATCTCCCTCAGTTGAACATCTGCTTGCTCTTTCCCTGCACCCACTGAAGTCTCGGCTCCGATCGCCAACGTCAGACAAGACCCACTCAAAATGATTCCAAAACTGCTCAATAAAATTTGCAATTTTTTTAGCATGTCCTCAGCCTAGCATGAAAAATCCGAAGGCTTCAATCCCCCCGGCAGCGATCCTTAAATAGACCGAATCACCCGGACGTTCACAAAGAAAAACCTAGGATAATCCCACCACATCCGCTTCAAAAATTTGATTAATCGCATCCACCAACTGAGGGGTGCCTGACAACGACAAGGTTTTAGGCAGGGTCAACGACGTCCTGAAGTTCGGGTCGTGAAAGTCAATTCTTACGGGACATTTACCCCGATGTCGAAGAATCTGCTGCTTCAATTCCCGAAGCTGCGCAGAGTTGACCTGAGCCGGAGCTAATCGAATCACCACTTGTTGAACCCGCCCACGGTGAGCCTCAGCAGCCCACTCCAAGGTTTTCACGAGGACCTTACAGTTCTCCTCGCCCAATTCGATCTCACCCGTCAAAAGGATGGGTTCAGACTCCGTCATCGCACGGCGCAAAATTTCTTGGTGGGCAGCAAAGGCCTCCGGAAAGAAAATCACTTCGATCTTACCCTTCAGGTCCTCTAGTTGAGCAAATGCCATGCGAGACCCTTTTTTGGTCGTGACTTCTTTTAACTCGGACAAGAGCCCAGCTAGCCTGACTTCCGTCTTCGGGGGCCGGTTTCTCCCTCCAAACGGGGGCTCCGGCTCAGTTCCTCTCTTCAGGTGGCTCTTTTCTTGAACAAATAGTTTAATCTTCTCGGTACTCCAGCCGAGCCACTGTTCACAAATTCTCTGCCACGAATCCATGGGATGCCCGGAGAGATAAAAACCAACCACCTCTCGCTCCAAAGTCAGTTTTTTCGAATTGGGCCAATCCACTTCTTGCTTAAACAAGGCATCCAGCGGCGTCACGAGTTTGATTTCGTCCGCAGAAAACGAATCAAAGAGAGAAGACTGTCCTAATTCGCGCTCTTCTTGCTCATCACTCGCATGTTGCAGCAATCCCTCCATCGACGCAAAAAGGCTAGCCCGATTCACCTCGGAGATCGAATCCAATGCACCCGCCAAACAAAGCGATTCCATCACTTTCTTATTGACCTTGCGAGTAGAAACCCGTTTACAAAAATCCAACACACCTGGAAAGCGCCCTTGAGTGCGGGCTTCAAGTATCGTATCCACCGCAATCCCGCCCACACCCTTAATGGCCTCTAAACCAAACCGAATTGCCTTCTCGGGCTTGGGCTGTCCGTCGCGTTGGAGCTTCTCGACGCTAAATCGCTTTTGAGAAAAATTCACATCCGGGGTTAAAATTGCAATTTTGTGCTGACGCGCATCCCCAATGTACTTCGTAATTTTATCAGTATTGTCCATTTCCGTGGTCATCAAAGCCGCCATAAACTCGACGGGAAAATGGGTTTTGAGATAGGCCGTCTGGTACGTCAATACACCGTAAGCTGCCGAGTGAGACTTGTTAAAGCCGTACTCTGCAAATTTAGCCATCAAGTCAAAAATTGCTTCTGCCTTTTCGGGCTTTAACCCGTTTTGAGTGGCGCCTTTGACGAAAATTTCTCGGTGCTTAGCCATTTCCTCCGGCTTCTTCTTACCCATCGCCCGCCGAAGCAAATCGGCTTGACCAAGAGAATAACCTGCCAACTCTCGAGCAATTTGCATCACCTGCTCTTGATAGAGAATCACTCCGTAAGTATCTTTTAAGATGCCCTCCAAAGACTCGACATCATAAACAATCGGATTTCGGCCATGTTTTCGGTCGATGAAATCATCGACCATCCCAGAACCCAAGGGACCAGGACGATAAAGCGCGTTAATAGCGGTCAGATCCTCGAGCGAGTTTGGCTGAATCCGAGTGCAGAGATCTTTCATTCCGGAACTCTCGACCTGGAAAATTCCGTCCGTATCCCCCGAGCTGATCAGAGCAAAGACTTTCGGATCTTCATAGTTCATTCGATCCAGCTGAAATTCAACATCCGGACTTCCGACTTCTGCGGTCTGCCGAACCAATTGAACGGCATTTTCAATCACAGTCAGAGTTTTTAACCCCAGAAAGTCGAACTTCACCAGACCGACGGCCTCAGCAAAATCCTTATCAAACTGGGTCACCACGTCACCATCTCGACCCTTGAAGAGCGGACAATAGTTCACGAGTGGTTTTTCAGTAATAATCACCCCAGCCGCATGAATCCCAGCGTTACGATACAGTCCTTCTAGGGACTTCGCATACTTCATCACCTGAGCGACTTTAGGGTCTGTTTCGATTCTCTCCCTCAACCGCGGCTCGACGTCGAGCGCTTTCTCGATGGTGATATCGAGCTCGTCGGGTAAAAGTTTAGTCAGTTGATCAGTTTCAGCAAATGACATCCCCAAAACTCGGCCCACATCTTTGATGACAGCGCGAGCTTGTAACTTACCAAAAGTAATAATCTGGCAAACATTTTCAGATCCGTACTTCCGCGACACATAATCAATCACTTCACCTCGACGATCCTGACAAAAATCAACGTCGAAGTCGGGCATGCTAATTCGCTCTGGATTGATAAATCGCTCAAAGAGAAGATTAAACTGAATTGGATCGATATCAGTAATATTAAGAGAATAGGCTACCAGAGATCCAGCACCAGAGCCTCGACCAGGACCTACAGGAATGCCATTGCGTTTTGCCCAATTAATAAAATCCGCAACGATCAAAAAATACCCGGCAAAGCCCGTCTTCGAGATCATGGTGAGCTCACCTTCGAGACGGTCTTCGTATTTTTTCTGCTGCTCTGGCCAGTTTGGCAAAGTCACTTTCGCTTCAAATCGTGGGGACTCAAAGCGTAGCTTCAGCCCCTTTTGTGCTTCTTCGCGAAAATAAGCAATGAGATCGAACTCCGCATCCGGCGCAATCGTATCTGGCCGATACAGAGGCAAGTGGTAAATCGGTCTGCCCTGATCATCTTTAAATTTAAATTCAAGATTGCAGCGATCTGCGATCACCTGAGTGTTGTCACATGCTTTGGGAAAACGCTCAAAACGCTCCCTCATCAATTGCTCAGGCTTTAAATAATACTCCGAAGGGACTAGACTTTTGGGCCGATCAAAATCTAGATTTTTTCCGTGCTCAATACACTGCAAAATCTCATGCGCCTCAGCATCGCCCGAGTCGAGATAATGACAATCCGTGGTCGCCACGCATTCCACGCCATGGCGTTCTCCCCATTGACTCAGAACTTCGTTCACCGACTCTTGCTCAGGCAGAGGAGAATCTTGAAGTTCAAGATAGAAATCTTCCCCAAATCGCTTCTTAAACCAGAGCAGAGACTCCAAGCCTGCAGCCTCCTCCCCAATCAAAGCTGCATAGGCCAACTCTCCGCGAAGACAACCGGAAAGAACAATGAGTCCGTCCCCAAACTGATCTAAAAGAGCCCGATCCACGACCGCCTTCGGGCCCGCTGGAGCCCCCTTCTGAGGAGGTGGGGCATCGAGATAAGACCGGGTCACCAGTTGACAGAGATTTCGATAGCCCTCCAAATCCTTACATAAAAGTACGAGGTGATGATATCGAGTCCCCGAAGCGCCCCCGCCGTTAGTCTGAGCCTGCTGAATGGAGTTGCGACCCAAAGGAGCATAAATGACCTCGCACCCCAAAATGGGCTTCACCCCCGCTTTTTGCGCCGACAGATAAAAGTCCACGGCTCCAAAAAGATTATGCATGTCCGTCATGGCAACGGCAGACATCCCAAGTTGAGTCACCCTTTCAAAAAGGTTCTCAACATGGATGGCTCCTTGAAGGAGGCTATATTGGGTGTGAACGTGCAAATGGACAAAAGCCATTGAGTCTGAATATCGGAGGAACCCTTAAAAAACTACCAGCAAGTGGGAAAAACCCACATCAATCTCACTCCGGCCTCTGGCTCAAGTGCCGTTTGAAGGACAACATGACCCAAAGATGCACTAATGCCTGAGTGTATTTATACACTACCCAAGGAAGAGACGGATGAAACTCATGAATTGCTGCAAGACTCACTTGGCCGTTCAGGACTTCACGAAACTCCAATCGAGACAGCGAACTTTGCTGCGTCCTCACCAATAGCCCCCCGACAATCGCAAATACCTGCCGATCTGCAGTACTTCTCTCCTGAGAGTGCTTTAGAATCAGGAGCGGCGCCTTGAGAAAGACCAAGCGAAAAATCCAAATCCCCTTTTCGGCCCCGGTATGCACAACAATCCATGGCCGGAGAAAACGAGGAAGCCATCTAAAGTACTCCTCTGCCACCCATGCAGCGGATTTGCCTGAAGGTTTCGGCAATCTCTGAATCGACCTGACTTCCGCAAGGCCCTGCAGCTTCCGCTTCCGCTCTCGCGTCGAAGACCGAAGGGTCGGCTCGATTTTAACGAGGCAACGCCTGAGGGCCTCTCGGATTCCAACCAGGGGGAGTCCATACATTCTCAGCAGCGAAGGATCCCGAACGACCATTTCGTGCCTTAAACTCTCAATCAGGGGCGCCACGAGGTTCGGGCTTGCTCCGGTAATCAACTGCACCCAAAGTCGCGAAAGCCGCGCCGTTAACCAAGGAATAGAGAAAATGCGACGTTTGAGTCCCATTTCCTCAGCGAGAGTCGTGATCAATTGTTGGTAACTTAAGACTTCGGAACACCCAAGATCATAAGTATGACCCGAGGTTTGCTCGTGCTGCAGACAAAATCGAATCAAACTCACCACATCCGATGCGGCGATACATTGGGTCAGCGTTTGAGTCCATTGCGGACAGATCATAAAAGGCAAACGCCCGACCAAAAGATAAAGAATTTGAAAAGAGGATCCCTGAGGTCCTAAAATCAAACCTGCGCGCAAAGTGGTTACAGGAGTGCCATAACTCCCTAAAGCCTTCTCCACCTCCTGACGACTCCTCAAGTGCTGGGAAAGCTCGGGCGCGTTAGGAATTAAACCGCCCAGATAAATAATTCGTTTGAGCCCCGCCTTTTTGGCCGCCCTGGCAAAATTATCCGCCAGCAGAAGATCACTATCTTCAAAACTACTTTGGGTCAGGGTCGCACTCGGAAGCATCGAATGCACGAGGTAGATCCCAACATCGGCTCCCTCCAGGCCCTTCTCTAATTGAAGGAGCGAAAAAAGATCACACACGCGCCACTCGACATCTCGAGTCGCTGGAATCGAACGCCCCAAAGCAACCAGCTCAAACTCACTTCGCAAAGCGTCCAACAAAAGTTGCCCAACAAACCCCGATGCGCCAGCAATCGCCACCCTCATGTGACGCTCCCGTTTGTTGCCACCGCTGCGATCGCTGAATCAAAAGAGGACCTCACATCAAACGCGCCCCCCAGAGTTTCTAAACGCTCATACAGACCTAACAGCATGAGCCCTAACACAAAGAAATCACCCTTCACTTGCGTTCCACTCCGAGCACAAGCCTCGAAAACCTGGGCAAACGTATCCTGAAAAGTCTTCAACTGAAACACCACCGCTGACTGATCTCCCCACCCAAAATGCGCCCGTAAGCTCTCTCGAGCCCCTTCCATGCGCAGATCCCTTAAGGCCTCATCAAATTGAGCCTCATCCCAAGAATAAAACCCCCGATACAGCGATCGCACCGCCTCTAAGAAACTCGGTTCCACGCAAAAGTAATAGGCTTTGGGCTTCCACAGTAAGTCACCTGCAGTCACTTCAAACGCATCACTTCTGAGATCGATCACCCAGACGTCTTGAGTAAAAACTTGATGAAAAAACAACGCCAAAGTTCGGTGACCGAGATCCCGGGAGTCCAACTTCAAACCCGTTAGGGTTGAATCAACCGACTTTGGGAATTTACTCCGCTCGAGCTCAACTCCCAGCGCTGCCCGAGATAATTGAGGAGCGTAAGAGGCGCAAACTTGATCCCACCGGCGTTGGTCCGCTTGATTACTCTTGATCTGAGCTGCAATCTGGAAAACAATTTTAGGCGATACTACCTTAAAAAAATTGGGCGAAACAAATCGAAAAAGACCCGAAAAATCAGCACTTTTCAATAAATATTGAATCATTTCGACTTCGAACTCGTCTGAGCTGGAGTTACCGGCATGAGCAGGGCTTCTTCCACACTTTTAACGACTTCTTCACTATCAGGCTTCGTGCTGGAGCGAAAGCGCTTCAGAATTTTTCCGTCCCGCGCAATCAAGAACTTTTCGAAATTCCAACCCACAGCCGAATGATCATCCGAATGACTCAGCAAATATCGATAGAGCGGTTGAATTCCATCGCCTCCCACCGGGCCCTTTTCAAATAATGGGAAATCCACGTGATAATTACCCTGACAGAATAACTTAATCTGAGCATTCGTGCCGGGCTCCTGGCCCAAAAAATCATTACTCGGAAAGCCCAAAACAACTAGCCCTTGAGCCTTATATTTCTCATACATTTTTTCCAACGCAGTATATTGCGGCGTATAGCCGCAGCGAGAGGCTGTGTTCACAATCAGCATCACTTGATTCACATAGGGTTTCAGAGTTGTTTTTTGACCATCAATCGTGTTCACGCTAATATCATAAAGTCCTTGGGCGGCCCCCGGAGCAGGGGCAACTTCAGTCCTCGCATACAACGTCAATTCAGTGACAGAAAAAATCACACACGACAGGATCAGCCAGACGAGATTCTTTTTGATTTTCATGAGCGACAGCATATCCGTGATCGCCCTCCAAGATCAACTCGGAAAAGGACAGATCCCGAAGCGATCAAATACCGAATGCCAAAGATGGTTCCACCGGCACTGGACTCGAATCGATTCGCCTGTGTCAGGATGGGTCAACTGCACGGAAAAGGCTTTCAACAGTAACCCAGAAATCCCAAGCTCCTCCCGAAAAAATCGATTCTGCTTACCATCTCCATAAACCGTATCTCCAATCAACGGGTGCCTCAGATGAGCAAAATGCCGGCGAATTTGATGCATGCGCCCCGTGTGAGGTTCTACTCGAACGAGCGAAAATCGCGCCGTCGAATAACGCCCTAAAGCAGAGGGGAGTTCCATCGCCGCCAAACGCTCAAAACGAGTCAACGCATCCACTTTCTCCAACTTTTGAGCCTCGTTTCCCCAACCTGCGGTGAG
>CAINWE010000309.1 GCA_903854365.1 Oligoflexia bacterium | reverse complement strand
ATATAGGTGTCATTTTTTTTCGTCACAATCACGTCGCCGCTGGAGAGGATTTTTCCATCAGGGCCGAACTGCACCGGGCCGTCGAGCCAGACCTCCATTTTAAGGACGCGGGATTGAATCACGCCGGTGGGATCGTCCTCTTCGAAGTTAAAGCTATGGGTTTGAACGTCGGGCGCTACGCCATCATCGAGCCACCAGATTTTGGAGGTGACTTGAATCCGATAGACGTTTGGAGATTCTGGTGTGTTTCCCAAGTAGTCAGCAGGTTTTGGGTAATCAAAGCGATACCCAGCAAGAGGTTGATTCCAGACCTGAGCGCCTGTGTAACGGTCAATTAAGACGGCGCGCTTTAATTTGCCGATATAATTCGTAAGAACTAAAAAATACTGATCGGGGACTGTGTCCCAATATTTCGGAGAATTCGGATCGTCGACGTCAATCCGTTCTCCGAAAAAATCGGCGTTCACGGACATGCTTGCCTCAGTGAGTAAGGCTTTGATATCGCCAATTCCAAAATTAATATTATTCACTTTTACTGATTGATCAGGTTCTTTGAAAAGGGCGGAAGCAGCGCACCACCCGTTGCAGTGACCCCACCATTGCTGCACTTTTGGAACGCCTGCGCCGTGATTTTTTACTTCCCACGCTTGGGCTTGAGTTGTGTGTCCTCGAGCTGCATCATATTTCCCTGCAGGGCTGGCGTTATCTGTGTAGCCCCCAGCAGCGATTCCATTGCGGGTATAGGGCCACCAGTAACCGGCCCAGGGAGTGGGTTCTGATTTGCCCTGGGTGAATGTATTGATCAGATGAGCGAAGTTTTTTTCACCTTTGAGGTCTGTAGCTTGAAATGGGCGATCAGGGCCGTGTACTGAGCGATCGTTCGGTTGCGGGTTATCGGAGATTCCAGGGCGATTCGGATTTTCAGAAAGCGGAAGCGAGGGTGTTTGAACCGCGCATGACGAGCATACGATCAGACCGAGGGTCAACAGCGTGGGCGACATGAGGCGGGTATTTGAAGGTTTACTCATCGGGTGCTCCTATCTAATAAGATCGCGATGCCGTTGATCGTTTTTAAAACTGAGGGCCAAGGTTTGCCTTGTTCCCAGATCATTTCGATGGGTCGCCCAAAAAAGTCGTCTTGTTGAAATGATAATGCATTTGAGGTTTTTAGATTCCACCGCGTCTGCGCAAGGAAGCTTTGAATTGCGTTTGGAAGCTCTGGCATTTTGGCTGGCGCTCGAAGACTAAAGTCGACCTCGGGAGCATCGAGAGGATAGAGTTCGAGTGGAGAGATTTCGGTGTGAATTCCGTTGGGAGAAGCCGTCCGAAGGCTCGATCTAGGGCCTAAGCTGTAAATCTTTTCGCTTTGCATGAGGGTGTCGCTCATGGTGAGTTGTAAGTACTCCACTTTGGGGTCGACTTTAGGGAATTTGGGTTGTTCTTCCTGGGTGACTCGAATCACGACTTCAGGGTGAGTGCCAGTTTTGACGGATGTGACTTGATATTTAAAAATTCCACCGCGGCCGAGTCTACTCTGAGTTTTATCCGAGTCTCCTGTCATTCGGCTCATGCCGTGCTCGAATTGCCAGGCTGCTACGATCCAACTGTCGCCCATTCGATAATACCGACCGAATAATCGGTTGAGCAGGTTAGAGGATAGGTTTTGTGCGTCGCCAGTCTGAGTACCCGATGAGGCGGTCTGTTTGCGAACGACGAGGTCATTAGCTACTTTGAGTTGGGACCAGTATTCCTTTTCAGGAAGACCAGCCCAAGAGGGATTTGTAAACCCGTATTCTAAATAGCACCCTAGGGATGCGAGTAATAAAATCCCTCTGAGTTTGTGACGACTGAATTGCGTTAAAGCCATCTCGCCTCCTCCACGGTTTCGGTCACTTGCTAGGTCAGCAGCAAGCCGTATGCCGGCGATTCCAGTTTCGAGTTGACAAGGTGATCCTTCGGGATAAAGGCTGTCGGACATGAATTCAAATCCTGTTCAGTTTGCTGGATTTTGGGTGAGGACTTTGGCCGATCTGGTCGATAGCATTCTGCTCGATTTATTGGCGATCCTCTTAGTTTTTGCAGTTGTGGGTGCTGCCTCGGTGTTTCGAATCGATAGGGCCTTCTCGGGGGGGGCTTTAGACTGGGTCGATTCACTTTGGGTTCAAGGCGGAGTTGTGGCGAGTCGAGGTATTTTGGCGATCGTTTATTTTACTCTGAGTACAGCCCATTGGGGAACCACACTCGGCAAGCGTTTATTTCGAATTTATGTGGTCTCATCCGCGACTCAGGAGCCCGTCTCGTTGCGTCAGTCATGGCTCCGTTGTGTGGGGTACTTGGCTTCTTATTTGACTTTAGGAGTAGGTTTTGTGGTCGCAGCTTTTCAGCCTGAAAAGCGCGCCCTCCATGACTGGATTGCGGGCACGGCCTGCGTAATTCGGCCTAAGACATTTTCTTAAACGTCATTGAAAAAGGTAGCTATTTTTGAGCTACTCCCATAGCTTGGCGCTTCTATGAGGCCAAGACCAGATTCGAAGTCCAATTTTAGAACGGTGCGAGGGATTCATTTTATTCGTGTTCGAGGCGACACGGTAGAGCGTGCGCGAGCGCACGCAGCGCTGTTGCGGGATCAGGTTCCCACGGGGCCGCTGCCTATTTTAGCGAAGAAAAATGAATGGTTGATCCGTACGGGGCCAGGTCCGTTAAAAAACCGTTGGATTCAGGATTTGGCCGTGACTTTTTACAAGAAAATTTTAGTCCAACTCATCGATCGAAGATTGGACTCCGAGGCTCGAAATACGATTCTGGCCATGGCCAGCGAGCTCGGGCTGACCTACGAAGAGATGCGTGAGTGTGTCATTCAGGCTGATGCGATGATGCTCCTGGCTCGGTCGTCTATGATGAAGCATGTACTGCCTGAGTGGATTCCAGGGGCTTTGCCAGGTTGTACGAGCGCAGTGGCTTTTCCGGATTGGACCCAAGATAAGCGATTTTTGGCCTGTCGGAACTTCGATTATTTGATTGTAGGGGCGTGGGAGAATCAAACGACAGTTGTTTTTAATGAGCCCACTGAGCCGGGTGAAATTCCCTATGTTTCGCTGACTTCTGCAGGAGTTCAGACGGGTGGCGTGACCTCAATGAACTCTGAGGGTTTGACGCTCTTTGCTCACGCTCATTTTGGAAAAAAAGTGAGTTTACGAGGCAATCCTCTGATTGTGGTAGGTGACGAGGTCATTCGTAAGTCGAAGACCTTAGGGCAGGCAATCGATTGGGTCAAGAAAAGGCGTCCGTTTGCTAATTGGTCGTTCGTGATTTCGAGCGCTCGAGAAAATGATGCAGCGGTGGTGCAAATGTCCCCGGATCGAGTGAGGGTTCATCGGGCGACGGACGGTTTGTTGACCCATACTAATTACTTTCATTCTGACGATATGCGTCGATCGGAAGCACTTTTGTCGGGTGCCTATTGTGAGGACCTTCAAGCGCGCTTCTGTAGGATGAGACAGCTCTTGGAACCTCACCGAGGCCATTTGGGAGTGCGTCATCTCGCAGAGACGCTAGGCGACCACGTTGATTTTTTTACGGGCGAAGAGAGAGTTTTCGGAAATACTTTGAGTGTGATGACGACGATTAAGTCGGCTGTTTTTGAGCCGGAGTCGCTCAAGTTTTGGATTGGGACGCGCAAAGAATCACCTGTCGGTTTGGGTGATTTTCTGGCCGTAGATATTGAGAAATTTTGGAATCAATCAGCGGAGGAGAGCGAAGCGACTGCTCAAACGGTTCCTGGTTATCAGCCAAAATCTCCTGGCTTGTTGGAGGCAGTGGATCATTATCGGAAGGCCTATCGTAGTTATCACCTAGAGTGTCATCTGGACGGCTACCAAGACAGGGCCCTGGGTTATTTAAAAAAAGCGATTGATGTTTTTCCTCAAGATGGGCATTTGTGGATTCAGTCAGCGATTGTCGCCTTTAAGTTGGGGCGATTTCAGGAGGCGCGAGTAGATCTCGAGAAAACTCTTCCTTTGGTGCTTTCAAATCACGTACTTTTGGTCAGAGATTTATATCTCGCACGGTGTTTAGATGTCTTGGGGGAGAGATCTCAGGCAGAAGTAATTTATAGAAAAAACGTCAGCCTCGCCCAAGAGCCTAAATTGAAGAGAGCGTTTCAGAGGGGGTGTGTTAGGTCATACCGAGGAGCGGATTCAGAACAAATTGTGGTGGATCTTCAGTTTCCTGATACTTTTGTTTATTAATTAAGATGATTTAAATTTTTAATGACATTTATTTTAAAATGCTTCTATACTTTTTGTATGGGCGTTTTTACACGATTCAAAAAAAATCATGAAGGCT
>CAINWE010000308.1 GCA_903854365.1 Oligoflexia bacterium | reverse complement strand
CACACTTATCCACAGAGTTATCCACATTTTTTTTGGCACTTTAATTAATTAGATTAGGTACTTAAAAAAGTTATCCACATATCCACATCGACGATCTGTTTTGGAATATTTTTTTCGCCTGAGTGTAATGCTTGGTTTTTGTGGATAACTTTGAAAATGACCCCAAAAAACGGGCTAAAAAATTCAATTAACTGATTTGATGCGTGGGACTTAAAAAGTTATCCACAAAATCGTGTGGATAAGTATGTGGATAACTTTTTTTTCACCCCTCATTTTGAGTTATCCACATTTTTGAAAAAGTTATCCACAGAGTTATCCACAGAGTTATCCACACGATTTCCTCATAAAAATCAAATATTTAAGTGAGTTATCCACATATCCACACGCCCTACTACTACTACTGCTTTATATATATAAGTTCTTTTGGCAAAAATGCGCGTGACAAGAATCCCAAAAAAGATGAAAGAACACGCTATAAGAAATTTTCTGAAAGAGGTGACAGGCAGATGAACTTTTCAATCGATCGGGCGCCCTTACTTGAGGCACTTCAAACGATTCAGTCAGTCGTGGAGAAAAAAAACACCATTCAAATCTTGGGCAACATCCTTTGCTCAGTGAAGAACCAAGAATTATCGCTGTGCGCCACTGACTTAGAAGTTGGAATTAAAATTACGTTGTCGGTGGAGAGCCAGCAAGAAGGGAAAATCACTCTTTCAGCTAAGAACTTCCTCGATATTGTCAAAGAATTACCAGACAAAAAACTATACCTCGTCCGCAAAGAAAATCATTGGGTTGAACTCCTTTGCGGTAAGTCGAAATTCAACTTGGTCGGCCTTCCGGCTGATCAATACCCAAATCTTCCCACATTCGAAGACAAAAAATACTTTGAGGGACGATCGCCTAGCTTGATTGAAATGATCGATCGCACGCAGTTTGCCGCCTCAACAGATGCAGCTCGCTATCACATTAACGGGGTCTATTTTGAACTTTTAGAAAACAACCTCATGAGAATGACGGCAACCGATGGACACCGATTATCTTTAGTCGATCACGAGGTTTTTCTGAGCACACCTGAGCTCAAAAGAGGCGTAATCATCCCAAAAAAAGGTCTCGCGGAACTCAGGAAGCTCATCGACTCAAGCGAGGAAAGTATCGGGATTTCCTTCGAACGGGGTTATATTTTTGCTCGACTCAACAGCACTTACCTTTTTGTTAAATTGCTCGATGGTGAGTATCCCGATTATCGACCTGTGATTCCGAAAGCAGTCGATCGCATTGTGAAAATCAATCGAGCTGAATTTAATTCGGCGCTAAAAAGAGTCAGTCTTTTAGCTAACGAAAAAAGTCGGGGAATTAAACTGGCGTTGCAGCCTGGATTATTAGTCATTTCGTCCAGTAATTCAGAGATGGGCGAGGCTCGCGAAGAAATTGACGTCGACTACACCGCAGAGGCGATGGAAATTGGGTTTAATTCCAAATATCTTTTAGAATGCTTGAGTGTTATGCACGGAGAAAGAGTTCAGTTTCATCTAAAAGACCGTCTCAGCCCTGGAATTCTAAGAGAATCTGATCAAGACAATCATACTTATGTCATTATGCCGATGCGGATTTAAAGCCCGTCCAGCATGAAATTGACCGAAATCAGACTAAAAAACTTCAGAAACTTGACTGATCTAACTCTGAAGCCAGATCCTGGAATTAATTTCCTGATCGGATTGAACGGTCAAGGAAAGACTAGCCTGATTGAAGCAATCAGTTATTTAGCCACTCTGAGATCGTTTCGGGATCGAAAGGCTGCCCACGTCGTGCAGTGGGGCGAAACTGTAGCGGACATTAGTTGTCAACTTTCATCGGATCCCAATGCAACTCAGCTCAGCCCCTCTTGGAAGACCGATCTCAAAATCCAATTTAAGATGACTGATTCAGTCGGGAAAAAGGCTACCAAATCCGCTTTTATTAACGGGAAACCGTATAAGAGCTCAACTCAATACCTGACTCAAAGATTTGGATCTGTCGAACTCGGCTTTCATACAGTTGTTTTTAATCCAGCTGATCATGATTTGGTTCGCGGAGAACCCGCGATCAGACGATCTTATCTAGATCAAGTCATTGCCGCTCAGGATGTCGACTATCTAAAAGCACTCCAAAAATTTAATCGCACCCTGCAGCAACGAAATCACCTTCTCAAATCCCAAGACAGACCCTACCCTACAGCTGAACTTCTTTCCGGCTTTACGGCCCCTTTCTGCGCGTTTGGGAGCATTTTAGTACATCGACGCTTAACCTGGTTGAACCAAATCAATCCATTGCTCCAGGAAATTCTTGCTCAAATTGCTCCGCTACAAGCCCCGATTCGCATTTCCTATAACTCGTCTTGGCTGGCAGGCGAAGCAGGTGCTGCAATGAAAAAATTTGCTTTAAATAACGAAGAGTTAGATTCGCATCATTTCTCTGGACAACCAGGTTCAGGTTCATTAGAACTTTTGGAGCGGTCCCTTCGGGCCAAATTAACGACGCTAGAATCCGAGGAAAGGAAAGTAGGGTTTTCTCTCGCTGGTCCTCATCGAGATGACTGGGTATTTTTGCTGGGCGACCAAGTTTTGAAAGGACACGGCTCTCAAGGCGAAGTGCGCTCTGCGCTCTTAGCTCTGAAATTGGCCGAAGTGGTACTTTTCCAAAAAATAACCGGCCATAGACCCCTCTTTCTTTTGGACGATCTTTCATCAGAACTGGATCAAAAGAGAAGGTCTTTTTTGCTCCAATTCCTGGCTGAAACGGATCTCCAAACATTTGTGACCACCACGGATGAACCTCCGATACGAGGAACCCAGTTTTGGGTGAGTGGTGGAAAAATAGAAGAAGGCAGACATGACGATCGAAAATAAAGAATCAGATCTGAGTGAAGCGAGTGATTATTCAGCAGATAAGATTAAAATTCTTGAAGGCCTAGAAGCCGTTCGTAAGCGGCCCGGCATGTACATCGGTGATACTGGGGTTCGCGGACTTCATCACTGTGTTTATGAGATCGTCGATAACTCTATTGACGAGGCGCTCGCTGGCTTTGCAAAAAATATCAAGGTCACGATTCACGTCGATAATAGCATTACAGTTGAAGACGATGGTCGTGGAATTCCGGTAGGAATTCATAAGGGCGCCGGCATTTCAGCGGTCGAAGTAGTGATGACCAAGCTTCATGCCGGGGGAAAATTTAATGAAGAAGGTGGGGCCTACAAGGTCTCCGGCGGTCTTCACGGCGTCGGCGCCGCGGTGGTGAATGCTCTTTCTGAATCGCTCTTAGTGGAAGTGAGGCAAGGTGGAAAAGTCTATCGACAAAACTATAAACGGGGTAATCCTCTTGGCCCATTAAAAGAAGTGGGCGTCACTGAGAAGCGCGGCACTCAAACCACGTTTAAGCCAGATCCTGAGGTTTTTGAACTAGTAGAGTATCATGCTGAGACTTTGGCTACTCGTTTGCGGGAGTTGGCGTTCTTAAATAGTGGTATTAAGATCTTATTAATTGATGAGCGTATTGAACCTCAAAAAGAGTATGATTTCCATTACACGGGCGGATTGGTTCAGTTTGTTGAATATATTAATAAATCGAAGCAAAAATTGCACGATCAGGTAATATTCCTAACCCAAACTAAAGATTTTCTGGGTGTTGAAATTGCTTTGCAATGGAATGATTCTTACACTGAAACAGTATCATCCTATGTGAATAATATTAATACCATAGAGGGCGGCACGCACGTATCTGGTTTTAGGAATGCTTTGACTCGGGTCGTGAATAAGTATGCTCAGGATTCTGGACTTTCAAAAAACTTTAAGGAGTCACTGACTGGGGATGATATTCGTGAGGGCTTGGCCTGTGTGATTAGTGCCAAGGTCCCTGAGCCTCAGTTTGAAGGACAAACCAAAACTAAGCTGGGAAATAGTGAAGTTGAAGGATTTGTGAACGGTGTTGTCTACGATCGTCTCACCGTATTTTTTGAGCAGAATCCGTCAATTGCTAAAAAGGTGATTCAAAAGGCGATAGACTCTGCTCTGGCACGGATTGCGGCTCGCAAGGCTCGGGAGCTTACACGAAGAAAGACTGCTCTAGATTGGGGCGGGTTGCCTGGCAAGATGGCTGATTGTCAGGAGAAGGACCCTGTTCTTTGTGAGATTTTTTTAGTTGAGGGTGATAGTGCCGGCGGCTCTGCTAAGCAAGGAAGAGCCCGGAAAAATCAAGCGATCCTTCCTTTGAAGGGCAAAATATTGAATGTCGAGAAGGCACGCTTTGATAAGATGCTTTCATTCGAAGAAATTAAAATTCTCATTACTGCTTTGGGGGCTGGAATTGGGAAAGATGATTTTGACATTAACAAAATTCGATATCACAAAATTGTCATTATGACCGATGCCGATGTCGACGGCTCTCATATTCGAACACTTTTGTTGACCTTCTTTTATCGTCAAATGCCGTTGGTAATTGAAAAAGGTTATTTATATATTGCCCAACCACCTTTGTATAAAGTGAAGAAGGGTCAAAGAGATCGTTATCTAAAAAATGAACAGGAACTCTCTGAATATTTACTCTCGAGTGGTCTTGAGAATATTCAGATCAAATCAGGCGCGAATGTGGTGCCGTCGAGTCAGTTGGTGCCTGCGCTGAAGTCGGCGTCTCGTTTTGTGAAGTCGAAAGGCGATGGGGGCAGCGCCACTCGGCGTGAGAAAAACCACCACAGGAGTTTGAGCGCGGGGTTACGAAGGCCTCTGAGCGTGGAGCTTGCGCGCGCGCTGTCGGTTAGCGCCACGAACTGGT
>CAINWE010000307.1 GCA_903854365.1 Oligoflexia bacterium | reverse complement strand
CTCCTCATGGGCAATGAAGTTGACCTAGGAGCCGCCGTTGCCCTGAGCAATCTGCTGTTCGCCCAACCTCAACTCAGAATCTGGTTTTAAGACCGCTTGACGCCTGCTCATAGAACCAAAAAATCAAGCAAAGTCGGCCGAAGCTCAATCATCCGATTTTGTAGCGTGCCAGATCGAGAACCGCTCTCCGTCGGGACTTCGCTCCAAAACTCATAGCTCAAACCCCAAAGTTCAGCCCAGGCTCGAAACTGAATTTCGTGCTGATTCTGAAATTCTTTTTGTTTAAACATTTTCGAAAAGATTTTGCCCCCACCATTATTCACGACAACTAAATTCACCCTTACGCCGGGTAATTGGGACAAAATCCAAGGTCCTGCCAGATCATAGAGCGACGTGAGATCGCCGAGAATGGCCCAGTTTTCAGCGCCGCCCTTCGCCTTCGTATCTGCATAACCAATAAAAGTCGACACTTGCCCATCAATGCCGTTCAAGCCCCGAGAGGCCCAGACTTGAAAGCCGCGGTCTTCTGAGGTCGCAGCCAAGTCCCAGTCTCGGATGGGTAAACTATTGCCTAAATAAATTTTTGAGCCCTTTGGAATCAGCCGGGAAAGCCGGCCAATCATCCCCAACTGAGAGGTCGGCTCAGCTTCTAGGGATGCCTCAAGTCGCTTCCTCGCCTGACGATCCAACTCTAAAAACCGCTCCACACCCTGAGGGGACAACACCCATCCCGCACGATTCAACTCTGCACTCAACCCTGACACGAGAGAATCCATCTGCCCCACACAAAGCGCCGAGTGCCGACCCAAGCCAGAAAAAGGCAACGCACTCATCGAAAGCACAGGAAGCTTTTTGAGTTTTTCCTCCAAATCCCGCCAAAGGCGAGGCGTGGGCACTCCTCCGAAACGAATCACGCCGTCCAATGGAAATTCAGCCGCTCGAACCCGCTCCAAAATCCCGTCAGCCACACTGACGCGGAGATGCTGGAGCCTTCGCTCTTCTCGAAGCCCGGACGTGGCTTCCAAGTAAACGGGCACGTTCAACCGCAAGAGCGTGTTTGCGACCGACTCTTTTTCCTCGGGCTTCAGCATCCCCACCAAGGCCATCGGCGATCGGACCGTTTCGAAAAACTTCTTGATCTGCTGCTCAGCACGGCCCCCGTCGTCAACAGCAGGAGCCAGTCCAGAAAGGCCCGGACCAATCGTCCCGAGGTTCCAGCTGGGAAGAGGACCATCCAAAAGAGGCTCGTCAAAGCAGGCATTGATCTGCATCGGCTGAGCCCAGGGAGAATACCTCTGGTCTCTCAACGAGGCTGTAAACGACGCCAGTGAGGTGACCAACCCCGTCCTCGACGCTTGTGCACCTCCTCCATCAGAATCCCCTGCGGCTAAATCAAAAACAAGGGGGGCGTATATTCCAAAAATCCCCACCTGCTCGGCGACCTGAGGCGCACCCGAGCCTCGGTAATGCCTCGGGCGATCCGCCGTTAAAAGACAAAGCGGCAAGCCGGAATAATAGGCTTCCATCGTTGCGGGCAAAAGCTCGCCGACAGCTGTGCCCGAAGTCGTCATCACAGCGACCGGGCGACCGGACTGACGAATCCGACCTAAAGCAAAAAATGCTGCCGAACGCTCTTCAAAATGAAAATAGGTTTGAAATGGACTCGAATCGTCAGAGAGGATGGCTACCCAAGGGGCATTGCGAGCTCCCGGGCAGACCAGGATTTCGCGCACTCCACAGCGAAACAGCTCTTCTAGAATCGCTTGAGCCAAATTGAGATTAGGGCCCGAGGGGATGGTCTCTTGAATTCCAAACAACGCTCTGACGGCCTTCAGTTTCCCCTGAATTTCGTCCCATTCCCGCTCTAGAACACTTGCTGCAACGACTCCACACCCGGCTCCTATCCAAGCACCCGAGCGATCCCACTGAAGATTACGGATCGCCACCAAGCAATGACCAAATTTTTGTCCGGGCAGGACCACGCCAAAGGGAGCGCCGAAGCGCTTTCTCGGCAGTGCCTTTTGGAGCTCGCGCAGCCACCTTGAACCGGGTATTTTCGGAAACGCCCCCAATGCGGGCGTAGGATGAAGCGCTCGAACGAGAGATTCGGTCGGGTGCGTTCCAGCGACTGAATCCTCGGCCAGCTCAAACGAAATCGG
>CAINWE010000306.1 GCA_903854365.1 Oligoflexia bacterium | reverse complement strand
TCCGACAACTTTGGTATTAATATTCAGTAGGTACACTCATGAAGATCTATTTACACGAAATTACTGATCAAGAAACAGACCTCGCATTTACCCAAGATGAACCCTGGGTTTTGAATGCAGTCTGCAGCGTAGACGAGAGCTCGGACACACCTACGTCAGTCAAGAACCCAAGACCCGTCAGTACGTCCTTCACTCTGCGCCGCGTGGACGATGTCCTCGTCGTCTCCGGAAAAATTTCAACTCATATCAAGCTTCTCTGCAGTCGTTGCGCAAACCCATTTGATCACGCCTGCCAAATTCAATTTTCAGGTCTCTTTTGCAAAGATCCAATCATGGCTGGTGTCGCCCATCTTCAAAGACAACCTGAATCTCGAGAAGGCGGCAGGCCCGTGGGGCAGAACCAGGGCTTTGCCCGCCACGCCCATAACTTCGAGGAAGACGAAGCAGTATCCAAAGGTCAAGACCTAGATATCACCTACCTCTCTGAAGACTGGATCGATCTGGGAGCGGTCACTACAGAACAGCTCCAACTGCAAGTCCCTTTTCAACCCCTTTGCGCTGAAACCTGCAAGGGCATGTGCACCCACTGCGGGGCTGACCTGAACGTCGGGCGTTGCGCCTGTGCAAAAATCAAATCAGCTCATCCGTTTTCCGTGCTAAAGGACTTAAAACTTTAAATAATCTCTTTCTTCAAACAGGGAGAACGAATTGAATACAACAAGCCACACCCTCTTATCTCCATACGCCTCTAAAATTACAGGTACTGGGTCCGCATTTCCTCAGGAACGACTGACCAACGACGATCTCGCCAAAAAGGTAGACACCTCAAACGAGTGGATCGTCGAACGAACCGGCATCCGCGAGCGCCGTATCTCACGCCCCGGCCTTCTCGACGAGCAGAACTCCTCGCTGGCTTGTGCCGCCGCCCTCAAGGCGCTTGAGATGGCAGGTAAAACCCCAGACCAAGTCGACCAAATTCTCTACGCAACCGTCACGCCCGACACTCTTATTCCCTCTGCAGCCTGCTGGCTTCAGAAAAAGCTCGGCGCTCATCGAGCCTGGGCGGTGGACTTAAACGCAGCTTGTTCAGGCTTTGTCTTTGCCCTTTCCATGGCTGATCAGTTTATTCGATCTGGGCATGTCAAGACCTCTCTCATTATCGGAGCAGACGTACTCAGCTCGATCACCAACTGGAGTGACCGCGGCTCTTGCATTCTCTTTGGAGACGGCGCAGGCGCAGCAGTCATTGAACGAACGGACGGTCACTCACCCCACAGAATTTTATCTACCCACTTAGGGTCCGACGGAGACCTTTGGGAGCTCTTTCATATGCCTGCAGGTGGCTCCAATTTGGAAGTCACTCCGGACGCTTACAGCAAAAACCTTCACAAAATGAACATGAAGGGTAAAGAAATTTTTAAATCCGCCGTCAGAACACTCTCCGACTATGCGCTCTTGGCAATCGAATCGAACCAACTCAAGCCCGAGCAAATCGACTGGTTCATTCCACACCAAGCGAACCTCCGAATTATTGAAGCAGTTGCAAAACGACTCGACATGCCAATGAGTAAAGTTTTGGTGAACATCGATCGTTTCGGTAACACCTCTTCTGCAACGGTTCCCACCGCGATGGACGAAGCGGTTCGGGACGGTCGCATCCAAAAAGGACAACTCCTCTTACTCGACGTTTTTGGCGCCGGCTTAACCTATGGCTCAGTGCTAGTACGCTGGTAAAAGGCGCAGTTTCCCAATGAATTCGAGAAATTCGTTGACAGCCCAAGACCTTGATCATAACTTTTTTAATTTAAGACGATCGAGGACGTAGAAGGAAGGAGCAGTATCAGAATGAACTTTTCTACTCAAGTTCCGACTCACCCCCAAGGATTCGCTGTGTTTCCAGGACAAGGATCCCAACACGTCGGGATGGCAAAAGATCTTTACGAACAATTTCAGACTGCAAGAGAAGTATTCGAAGAAGCATCGGACTCCATCAAAATCGATCTCAAAAAACTCTGCTTTGAAGGGCCCGACTCTGAGCTCATTCTCACCGAAAATACCCAACCCGCCCTGCTCACCGCATCCGTAGCCGCTTTTCGAGTGGCTCAAAAAGAACTTGAATTTCGTCCAGCTGCGGTAGCAGGTCACTCCTTAGGAGAATATTCGGCCCTCGTGGCGATTGGCTGTCTTGAGTTAGGCACTGCAGTTAAATGGGTGAGGGAGCGAGGCGCTGCCATGCAGAAAGCCGTACCAGCAGGAGAGGGAAGCATGGCCGCGATCCTCGGCCTAGAAGACGCTCTCATTGAGACCCTCTGCGCTCGTGCCTCTGAACGGGCTTCTGAAAAGGGAACTCCGAGCATCGTAGAGCCTGCCAACTTCAATGCTCCCGGACAAGTAGTGATCGCAGGGTCCACTGCCGCCGTTCAGGAAGCGGTTGCGCTCATCAAAGCAGGAGGAGACTTTGCAGGAGGTAAGGCAATTCCTCTCCAAGTGAGTGCCCCGTTTCATTGCCGACTCATGAAGCCCGCCCGCGAAAAAATGGCTGAAATTTTTTCAAAGCTAGGGCCCCAGGAACGCCCAAAACAGTTATCGCTCCCTTATGTCGCTAACCGTACAGGCCGCCTCAATCAAGAGTCAGAACTTGTGCTGGATTTTTTAATTGATCAAGTCGATCATCCCGTACTTTGGAAACAATCCATCCAGTATCTTTTGGCAGCGGACTTTAATGCCGCTATTGAATTCGGACCCGGAAAAGTCCTGTCGGGATTAATCAAACGAATTGCTTCGTCAGCGACAACGCCGTGCGCAATCACATCCCTGGGAGACGTTCCCGGTTTGAAAACACTCGAAACATTTTTGACCGACCAACGCAAATCGGTCATAGGAGTAGGGCCGCTGTGAATCAAAAAAAGAAACTTGCCTTAGTCACTGGAGCTTCTCGCGGCATTGGCGCTGCAACGGCGCTTCAACTCGCACGAGATGGCTTTTACGTTTTTGTGAATTTTACATCCAATGCATCGAAAGCCCGTGAAGTCTTGGACCAAATCCAAGCCGCAGGTGGCCAAGGTGAACTCTGCGGATTTAATGTCGCCCAACCTGACCTGGTGGACGAAAAGCTAGAGCTCATCGCTAAGAGCCACGGCCCCCTGGACGCATTAGTGAATAATGCAGGCGTGACCATCGACTCCCTTCTCATTCGCATGAAGAATGAAGACCTCGACCGCACGCTGGACGTCGACCTCAAGGGTGCTATCTACTGCACCCGTGCGGCTGCCAAGCAAATGATGCGAGCACGCTCCGGCAGTATCATCCAAATCTCATCCGTCGTCGGAGAATCAGGTAACGCAGGCCAAAGCGCTTATAGTGCCGCAAAGGCTGGACTCATTGGATTTAGCAAAAGCGTCGCTAAAGAATTAGCCAGTCGCCACGTCCGAGTGAACGTGATTACACCGGGCTTCATCGGCACAGACATGACTGCAGCCTTGACTGAAGCGCAAAAAGAAGCGATTCTCCGGACCGTACCCATGGGCACCTTTGGATCTGCGGATGACGTCGCTTCTCTAGCTTCATTTTTAGCATCCGAAGCAAGCCGCTATATCACCGGGCAAGTCATCGGGGTCAATGGCGGGATGTACATGTAATTTTGGGGAGTTGCGAAGGTCGCAACTCTACTGAAGAAGTCCTGAGTGAATTTGTTGAGACAGAATCACCTGGAATATTGATCGAGAGAAAAAAGGAGATCTCAAATGTCCGCTTCCGTTGAAGAAAGAGTGAAGAATATTATCTGTGACCAACTCGCCGTCGAACAGGAAAAGGTGACCCAAACCGCATCTTTTATCGATGATTTGGGCGCAGACAGTCTCGACATCGTTGAGCTCGTCATGACCATGGAAGAAGAGTTCGATCTCGATATTCCAGATGAAGACGCAGAAAAAATGAAGACCGTCGGGGACGTCGTAAAATACATCGCCTCAAAGGCGACCCACTAAGTTCATTGCAGTAGAATCTAGGATCACCGGGGAGAGACTAAGTGATGGAGTCCAACTTTAGGCAAATTCAGCGCAGAGTCGTAGTCACAGGCGTCGGAGTCATCAGTCCGTTAGGGCTCAATCCCACTGACACTTGGCGAAACGCGCTCGAGGGAAAATCAGGTGTGAGTACAACCACCCTATTTGACACCCAAGATTGTCCTGTGACGATCAGCGCTCAAGTCAAAGGCTTCGACGTCACACAAGCCGTTGGACCCTATCACCCCTCCCCGGATCTTACGATTACCCAAGCCGCTAGCACGAAAGATGCTAGACGAGTTGGACGCTACGTCCACCTGGGATTAGCAGCCGGTCTCCAAGCCTATGGTGACTCGGGACTCGATGCGATCCGCTCCCAGATTTCCCCCGAACGAATGGGTGTGAACATCGGCGCAGGGATGGGCGGCTTGCCCGAGATCGAGGAAGTTCACAATGACTTTTTAGCCAAAGGCTATAAGCGAGTGACTCCGTTCTTTATCCCACAAGTGATCCCAAACATGGCCTCGGGTCAGCTCAGTATTCTACTGAACCTTCAAGGTCCTAACCTCTGCAACGTCACCGCATGCACCTCAAGCGCGCACAGCCTAGGAGAATCCCTGCGCCTGATCCAAAGGGGAGATGCTGATGTCATGATCGCAGGAGGCGCAGAAGCCGTTATCTCGAAACTCGGAATTGCCGGGTTTGCCGCGATGAGAGCCCTTTCTACGAGAAACGATGCACCCACGGAAGCATCTCGACCGTTCGACACGGGCCGAGACGGATTTGTGATGGGTGAAGGCTCTGCAGTGCTCGTCTTGGAAGAATATGAATTTGCAAAGAAACGCGGTGCTCGAATTTATGGAGAGATCTTAGGCTACGGGCTCTCTGGAGATGCCT
>CAINWE010000305.1 GCA_903854365.1 Oligoflexia bacterium | reverse complement strand
TGGCAATGCAGCATTTAAAGTTCACAATCTACGATCAACGATCTCCTGGGCAAAAGCCGAAATTCTTTTCGACATTTGCTTCTGTGGAAATAACAAATAAATAGGCACTTTGGGGAGATTAAAATGCGGCAAAATCTGTATGAGAGAGCCTACCCTTTTTTCATCTCTTGCCATCGCTTCACAAAAATAGCCGATACCAGCCCCCTTGAATGTCAACTGCTTCACCAGGGACATATTGTTAGCCCGAATCGACGGTGACATGGTCCCGCCTCCCGCCTCAATTTCGCTGGTCGCAATCATCGCGTGACTCCGGAGATCCGATAGATTTCTTGGCCGGCCTTTCCGGTCTAAATACTCTGGCGAGGTAAAAAAACCGGGCTGTTGCTCGTCGATCTTACGAGCGTATAAGCCCGAGTCCTTCAAATCCCCAGGGCGAATCGCCATGTCAAAGCCTTCTGACTTGAGATCCACCTGCCGCGGACTCAAATCGATCAAGAACTCAATCTCCGGGTGTTGAATCGAGAACTCGGCGACAGGTTCCGCCAAATAGATCAAAGAGAGATCCGCGGTAGTCGAAATATGAATAGAGCCTCTCAGCCTGGCTTGACGCTGAGAGGCCTCATCGAAAGCCTCTTTCGTTTGACCCATAATCGACTCGGCACGCTTGAGAAGCACTGAGCCCTCATCCGTCAAGGAAAAGTGCCGAGGATCCCTTTGAATGAGGATGACCCCCAGTTCTTTCTCAAGGGATTGAATTTGACGCGAAACGGTAGATTTGGTGATACCCAGCTGATCAGCGGCTTTTGTAAAATTTCTTAATTTGCCTACAGATAAAAAGATCTCTAAAGCGACCCAGTTTTTCATGTTCCATAAAGAGAACATAGAATTCATTTTATGTCGCTTTAAAAAGACTGAAAGAAAGTTAGAATGAAAAAAGTACTTATTAATATATTTAAGGAGCGCTCATGGAAACCGAAACTGGAAATCAAAAAATCGGCGTCGCCGCCAAAGCAGGTGCGGTCTTGTTTGTTTTGTGGGGAGTCCTACACGTTTGGGTCGGGGCCGAAGGCATCCATCAATACTTAGGCGGAGACGCGAAGGACCTGTGGAATATGCTCATCGGCGGGAGCGCAGTGCCCAAGGTCGCTTTTCAGCACACAACGGATGCCGTGACCGCCTTTGCTCAAAGACAATTGATACTCAACTTTTGCATCGACGTGGGAGGTTATGGTGTTCTTGGATTTGCTGTCGCCTACCTGATTTGGAAACAGGCATCCTGGGCGGCCTATTTTTTAGGTGTATTGATTATTGGTATTGCTGACCTAGCGTTTTTACTCGCGATGGTGACTACCGGGGTGATCGAATTAAATGCAGGCACCGTAGGAGGGCCTGTGATTTGGTTTCTCGCTGTTGCTATTACGCCATTCGGAATGCCAAGCCGGAATAAATCTTTGAGCTAAATATTGACATTGCTCTTCCCCATGACTCATCCATTTAATGAAGAACCCTAGGCTCTTCATCAAATAGAGGGGCATGAGGAATCGCGTTACAATTAGGTTGACAGACTTAATTTTAACGAAGGGATTCACTCATGCCTGAAAAACAGTTTATCACTCACTTGGAT
>CAINWE010000304.1 GCA_903854365.1 Oligoflexia bacterium | reverse complement strand
GACGGAAGCGGCCCAGTATTTTCAGGCAGGCTATCAAGCGGTGGTCTTTGGCCCTGGGACATCCCAAGGGAATAGTCATAGCCCAAACGAGTACAACCGTTTGGAAGACATTGAAAAAGCCATTAGTTTTTACGAAAAGGTCATTGAAAGAGTTTGCTTATGATTCTTTTACGGGAAATTCAGGAGAGGGATCTTGAGGCCCTTGAATCCTTTTCTCAAATTCCTGGCTTTATTAATCTTCCTAACGATCGCGACCTACTTCTTGAGAAGATTCAGAAGTCGCAGAGGTCGTTTAGTGATCCCAAACAGGCAGTAGAACACGGAAAGTATATTTTTGTAGCTGAAGAAGTCGGGACTCAAAGAATCTTGGGGACCTCTATGATTGCCGGCCAGCATGGTACCGTAGAGTCACCTCATTTTTATTTCGAAGTAGGCAGCGAAGAACGATATTCAGGCATGATTAATACCGGATTTATTCACGGCACGCTCAAGCTCAAATACGATACTGACGGGCCCTCAGAGATTGGGGGCCTCGTGCTTGATCCGGAGAGTAGAAATTCTGAGGCCAAAATCGGAAGGCAGATTTCTTTTGTAAGATTTCTGTTTCTGGGAATGAATCGTGGTCGTTTTCGGAAGAAGGTGTTAGCTGAGTTACTTCCACCGCTCAATAAGAAAGGGCAGTCCCCTCTTTGGGAAGCGATCGGCCGCAGATTTACGAATATGGATTATGGGGAAGCAGATCAGCTTTCTCAGAAGAGTAAGGACTTTATTCTTTCGTTGTTTCCTTCGGGTAAAATATACACCACTTTTCTGGCTGCGGAGGCAAGAAATTCAATTGGCAAAGTGGGGAAGGAAACTGAGCCCGTAGTTCACATGTTGAATAAGATTGGCTTTAAATACCGAGGTCATGTTGATCCTTTTGATGGTGGGCCGCACCTGATTGCTCAGGTGGACGAGATTTTGCCTGTCGCGAAGATTCGAAGTTTGAGGCTGGATACTTCAAGTCCTGCAGATCATTTACGGCCGCGGGATGTGGGTTTGATTTGTGGTCTCGATCAAGAGGTAAATGAGTTTCGTAGCGCTGCAGTGCAGGCGTCGATTCATGAGGACAGGATTCAAGTTTTCGATCCAAATATTGAGTCTCTCTGCGTGTCGCTAGGTTTAGATTCAGGCAGTCAGGTCGCTTTTATGCCGTATTATTAATCACGCGAGGTGGAATGAGATGACGCAGTATCGCTTTCAGCCTAATGTTCTAGGAGATTTGATTTCTGGGCGCTTTACAAAGCCGATTGACGTGAACGGGGACTGGATCAGTCGTAGTCCGGCGTCAAGTGGAGATGAATTAGGGCGGTATTCTTATTCATATGCTCATGTCGATGAAGCGGTTGAATCAGCCCGCGGAGCCTTTTCGGCCTGGAAAAGAATGGCAATTGAGGAGCGGGCAGAGTTTCTTATAAGATTTCAGGCTGTTCTTAAGAAGCGGGAGATGGAGTGGATTGAGGCGATTTCCCGCGAGATCGGCAAGCCTCTTTGGGAGTCGAGGACCGAGCTCTCGGCGATGGTGAACAAAGTCGATATTACCCTCCAGGAAAGTATGAAGCTGGTGGCTAATTTTGAGATCCCTTCTATTCTCGAGAACACGACTGGCGCGTGTCGGTTTAGACCTTTGGGGGTGGTCGCAGTGATCGGGCCCTTTAATTTTCCTGGGCATTTGCCTAATGGGCATATTATCCCAGCACTTTTAACCGGCAATACTGTTGTTTTCAAACCATCGGAGAAAGCCCCGTGGGTGGGGCAACTCATGGCCGAGAGCTTTCAAGAAGCTGGGCTACCCCCAGGTGTTTTTAACATGATTCAAGGGGAGAAAGAGGTGAGTCGTCGCCTCTGTGTTCATGAGGGTGTGCAGGGAGTTCTATTTACCGGCTCCTATGATGTTGGCCTTCAAATTAAGCAAGATACTCTTCAACAGCATTGGAAGTTGCTGGCCCTTGAAATGGGTGGCAAGAACTCGGCGATTGTTTGGAAGGACGCGGATCTTGAGGCCGCCGTCTACGAAATCTTGCTAGGAAGTTTCCTGACGGCTGGGCAGAGATGCAGTGCTACCAGTCGGATTCTGGTTCATCGCGATGTCTTAAATCAGTTTGTGAGTCAGTTTCATGCGCGAGCAAAAGCATTTAAGATTGGTCCGCCATTAGATAATCCGTTCATGGGTCCTCTTATTGATCAGGGCTCGGTGGATCGATTTATGAAATTTCAGGGAATTGCGGTGAGAGAGGGGTTTGAGACGGTGATGGGCGGAAAGGTGTTAGAGTTAGCTAATCGGGGAAATTATGTAACGCCATCAATTCACCTCAATTCGAGGATGGGGCTAGAGCAGTCTCGAAAGAGCACCTATCAACAGACTGAGCTTTTTGCACCTAGTGTCGCGATTTTAGGTGTTGATGAACTGGATGAGGCTATCGCTCAGGCGAATGTGACTCAGTTTGGTTTGGTGGCCAGTGTATTTACACAAAGTCAACCCGTTTATCATCACTGTCTAGAGGGGTTGGAAATGGGCCTCGTGAACTGGAATAAATCAACTGTGGGTGCGTCTTCGCGACTTCCGTTTGGAGGGCTAAAGAAAAGCGGCAATCACTTTCCTACCGCTTTGTCTGCGCCAATTTATTGTACAACTCCTGTTGCATCTCTTGAGGTGTCGGAGCCAAAACTCATCTCGGAACTTGCTGCAAAGCAGCCTGGGTTGAATTGGAATTTGTGATGTACTTGGGGTAGCGAAGTAGTCTGGAGGCCCTCAAAAAATGAGGGCCTCTATTCCTGAAAGATTTACTGAGTGAGTAGTGATTTTGCTACGTTCGAAGCTTGAGGCCCCTTCGGACCCTCAGTGAGGTCAAAATCGACTTTTTGCCCTTCTGCGAGAGTCTTGAAACCGTCTCCCAGGATAGCAGAGTAGTGAACAAAAACGTCTTGATCAGTTCCTTCTGCCTGAATGAAGCCATATCCCTTACTGTCATTAAACCACTTAACAAGTCCTGTTGCCATGAAAATGCCCCCTGTAAATAATAGAGAATTGCAACTTGGAAAAGAAGTAAACCTGGTTTCAGATTGGCGTCAAATAAAAAAATATAAAATCCAAAAATATTAATGCCCGGCATCGATCCTAATCTCATCAGAATCATCCAGCCCAGACATCACTCCAAATGGAGTGAGTGTGCTCAAAAAAAGTGGGCAGAAGATTTGGTTGAAGCTTTATTTTATTATAAGTTTATTAATAAATTAACCCTGAGCCAGGCGTCCCGTACCCACCTATGCCTGAGCCTAGAGAGCCCGTCATGCCGCCGAAGGCGTACGGCGAGGTGAATCCTCCGAAGCCAAGGCCCATGCCGTAGCCGGGCATCATACCGTTCATGCCGTAGCCGGGCATCATACCGCCCATGCCGTAGCCGGGCATCATACCGCCCATGCCGTAGCCGGGCACTCCAGGCATCCCGTATTGTCCGGGCATAGTACCTGGGATCGTCCCTGGCATGGTACCTGGCATCGTCCCGGGCATGGTACCTGGCATCGTCCCTGGCATCATTCCTGGCATCGTCCCGGGCATCATCCCGGGCATCATTCCTGGCATCATTCCTGGCATCATTCCTGGCATCATTCCTGGCATCATTCCTGGCATCATTCCTGGCATCATTCCT
>CAINWE010000303.1 GCA_903854365.1 Oligoflexia bacterium | reverse complement strand
TCAAAAACTAGAAGAAGCCCCGATTCCCTATGTAATTTTTTTTGATCCCTTCTCCTACAAAACAAATCCCGCTCTCTGGGGACGGAGCACGTTAAAGCGCATCTTCGATCATTGTAAGAATCATCCGGTAGATCTTTTAACCTATTCAGCCTCGACATCGTTTCGAGCGACACTTTTATCGGTGGGATTCTATGTGGGTCGTGGGGTTGGAACGGGACCAAAATCAGAGACGACGATTGGTTCCACAGTTCGAAGAAATCAAGCTGATTATCGATGGGTTGATCGGGAGTGGCTGAAACGGTGGTCCAAAAGCTCCGCAAAATATCCCATCGATTTGCCCGCGTCCGAACAGGGGGCTTTTGAGCAGCTCATCTTAAATCACCCTCAGTGGGTCTGAGCCTACTTTTCTGGATTGGCTCGCTCCATCACTCTGCTTCCTTATTGCTCAGTGGATAAGTGTGCCTGATGGAGGGGTGTTAAGGCATGCTCAAAGATTCGAGCATTAGAAATCGGGGCGGCAAGTGCGCCAACGTAATTGCGGCCAAGAGCGAGGCCTGAATAATATTGATCTTTTAAGTTCAAGGGAGCGCATCCGTCAGACTCTGGGAATGGATGAGTCAGATTTTGATTTAAAAGCGTATAGGCCTGAGTCCTTCCACAAAACTCGAAGTCTTTCATGTTAAAGTTGAGGCCCATTCCAATCGCTTTCACGAATGCCTCTTTTGCAGTCCAAATCGTGTAGAAACTGCTACCGTGGTCCAAATCATAGGGTGAGTTGATCGCTTGATTTTCGTTATGAGTAAATACTTCGCTTGATACGCTCATCCTATCGTCATGCGGAGTAATCCATTCGAAATCGATTCCAACTGGGGTTGACCGGCTGATCGCGATAGCGAGTAGATCGTTGGAATGGGTCAGATTAAACTGAACCCCGTCAGTCGGGCCTGCCAGGCTCGGTTTGCCAAATTGAGAATACTTGAACAGAAGTGACTCAGGAGATTTCTCAGTGACTTGAGCTAAAACCCAACGAAGTACGCCTCGAGTGAGCGCAGAATGAGCCTTGAATTCTGGGATCGCGATTTGATTGACCCAAATCTTTTCGGATTCTGACAAGAAGTTATGAATCGACCCTAAAGAAGAAAGCAGTTCACTATAAAATGCATAAAAGATGTGCACTTCCTCGTCGTATTTACTCCCCTGGTGATTCATAAATTGCATAAGAGCCACTCTTTTCAGGACGAACCCTCTGAATTAAATTACCTCGTTTACTAAAGATTTGGCATCCGTTCCGAAGAAGCGATCTCCGAAATCTCCAATACCAGGGATCATATAGGCGTGTTCGTTCAATCGCTCCTCAATGGAAGAAGTCACCAAAGTTAACCTGGGATGGCGCTCAAAGAGCGCAGCGATGCCTTCAGGAGCAGAGAGAAAGTTGATAAAAATGATATTTTCTTCAGGGACTCCCTTCTGTATTAAAACCTGAATTGCGGCTAAGGCACTGCCACCCGTTGCTAACATAGGCTCCAAAAGAAGAACGTGCCGTTTAGAAATGTCGCTAGGCAGATTAAAATAATAAAGATGTGGCAATTTCGTTTCCCTGTTTCTCTGAATTAAAATCTTTCCGATTCGAATCGATCTGCATACCTCGCGCAGGCCGGTCTCCATCGTTTCTCCTGCACGAATTACAGAAACACCGCAGATTCGTGAATAAAATCTCAGTCCTCGATAAATTTCTCCAACAGGCGTTTCGACATCTTGTTTTTCAAAAGGAAGCAGACCTAATGCAGCTTCAATCAAGAGGCGAATGATTCTTTGAGAATAGAAGACAAAGTCCTCACGAGAGACGCTCTTGTCTCGAATGATAGTCTGTAGTGCACGGAGTTGCTGAGTCTGAGGCAAAAGGTGAACATTTTGATTCAATTCAGTCATGATGCACTCATTTCTCCGACTGGCAGTTCATCGAAGGATGAGGGAAGCAACGGGGTTGTGGTGAAATACGAGGCCGCTGATCTATAGATGCTGCGAAAGCCATAGCGCTTCCAGAGTCGGCGCATCACATAGACCATCTTCGGGTTGTGCTCCTCTTCTTCTTCTATTGCTCTGGCCACGACTTGGTCCCAGTCAGTTCGGATTGCTTGATCAGCGCCGTGATCCGCTGCGCCTTGGTAAAGTTCATGTAATCTTTCCAGCTGAGACCGACTTGGAAAGTGACCTCGAGAAAATAATATGGCCAGCATTCCCATCCAAAATAATTGAATGATATTTTGCTGCTCCTCCTCTGATACGCAAAGAGAGATTTGCTCCAGCGCATGCAGAGACGTTATCAAGTGAAGAAGGAGGAAATCTCCGGGATAAGCCATAAAAAGCAAAGTAGTTACATAATAAAGTTGTTCAAAGCTTGTAGAGATTGATTGATTTTTGATCCAGCTCGGAGAAGCATAGATCAAAGGATGCCCCTCAGCGAGCACGCGAGCAATGCGATATTGGAGCCCTGATCGGAGCAATTCGGGATGAATTCCTTGAGCGGCACTCGAAGTCTTGTCAGCAATCACCTCTTCAACCCAATGCCGGAGCGCCTGGCAATCCCGATCCCAAGCACCAGCAACCCGAAAGAGAGAGTCGACGACCTGTTCGCTTGAATTGACCGCAGTCTCGAGCGGAAACACCCTATTTGGGTGGCAAGAGACGTATGAAAAAGCCATGTAGGCAAGACCTTCGATGAGCATAGAGCGGTTTCCGATATCCAACGCCCACCCTAAGTGAATCGCCCCATGAGTGAGGGATCCCACCCATCCCGGAAGGAGCCTAGGAAGAAAGTGTTTAAGCAAAGCATCTTGACCCAACTCTCTTTCCTTTCGTTCGAAGAACTGAACATAGGAAGAGTAACTGGTTCTTTTTCCAAGATGCTCCGCCCAATTGGCGTCTGATATCAAATACCTGGAAGGCTTCGGAGGCTCCAGCCCATAGCCATACGGAGTGAGCTTCGCATAGTGATGATAGTAGGAATGAACTTTCTGAGAAGATGCCCCTAAGCCCACGAGAGCTACAACGGCGTGTTTGGCATGATTAGTTAAGTGCCCATTAAATTCAATGTGGTAGGTGGGGTCATTTAAAAGTTCATCAATCGCTGCATCAAGCTTCATCGGGCTCTCCTTCAGAGGTAGGTTTCAAGATTCGAGTTAAATACACACCAAAAAGAACAAGGATGACGCCGAGACACTGGATCAAGGTCGGGCCCGTACCCTTTTTGTCCCAGTCGATCAGCATTGCAGTACACATTTGCCCGCTGATTACCAAAAGAGCGGCATGGGTTGCGCCTAATCGAGGAAAAGCAAAACTACTCACCGCCACAAAAAGCGCTCCAAACACTCCACCTAGGTAGCTCGACCGAGGTGCTGCGAGTAGTCCTAATGTATTCCATTGACCGGTGAGGCAGAGTACTGCGGTTAAAAAGGCAAATCCGACCCCATGATTCCAAAAGGAAGCATGAAGCGGACCAATCTGAGAGCTCATTTGCCCATTTAGGGTGCGACTTGAACTAATAACGGCGCCATTGAAGAATGCTAGCACTATAAAAAAAGTCATGTCTCACTTCTCCCAAAAATGATGAGAGTGGCCCCTGATAGAATGCAGAGGGGGACAAAAAAGTCAGCGGGACCAATGCGTCTTTTACGAATTCCAAAAAGACCTAATGCTTCGGAAAAAATCCCAAAGACCACCTGTCCGACCAGCATGAGAGCAATCGATACAGAGAGGTTGAGACCACTATTAACGATCATTGAAGCCAAAATCACGGTACAAGCGCCAGGAATACCTCCTAAGCAAAGCCAAAGGGGGAGTTTAAAATTCTTTTTATTAATCCCCTTCTCTATGTTCATGCTCATTTGAATCAAGACGAATAGAAAGGACAGAACCATTCCCAATCCATGTGCTGTCCATGAGGCCATGATCGGGTTTGTAGATTGAGCCATTTGGCTATTATATTGGATCATTAAGGCGAGAAGCGCTCCTCCCATGAATGCTAAAATCCAATCCATTGAGCGTCCAATCATGACAGCCCTCCTTGACCTTTCAAATAGCTGATCACTTCATCGAATGAATGGGCAATCCAAGTAGGTTGCTGAGACTTGAGGATTTCGTAAGAGTGGATTCCGTAGGTGACGGCTATAGAATCCATTCCAGACGCTTTCGCCATGAGAAGGTCATGGATCGTGTCACCTACCATGACTGCCTGGTCATTAGAAAAACCTAAACGATTTAAGATCAAACTTCCAGACTCAGGGTGAGGCTTGGGATGGTTCACTTGGTCCGCTCCAATCACGAGATCAAATTGATTGCCTAACTCGGCCTGACGCAGGAGAAGATCGGCACTTGCTTGGAATTTACTCGTCGCTATAGCTAAGGCGAATCCTTGCTCCCGTAGAAAACTTAAACCCGCTGCAACGCCTGGGAATAGGAGCTCCCTTGCCTGAGGGACGATGAGTTCTCTATAAAATCGTTGATAAAGTTCAACGGAAACATCGACTCTTTTATCATGCGCAGGCAAGCCAAGTAAGTTGCTGAACGCAGTGGAAAGAGGAAGACCGATTGTGGCGCGAATATTCTGAGACGTCGGTACCGGGATTTGCATGACATCAAATACGGCAGTAAAAGTGGTGACAATCGCACTTGGCGTGTCCATCAACGTTCCGTCTAAGTCAAAAACAACCAAGCGCTTCAAGCGGAAAACCCCACGGGAGATCGATTCTCCTGGATTGATAGGCTTTTGCGGAACTTGGCGTGAGCCGCTGCCAAGCGTCCACCGAGCTGAGCAGTACTCACGAGTACAGAGCGATTTGCTTGAGAGGCTCTTCCCTGCGTCGCTTGATCGATGGTACGCATGAGGTATTTGGTGATTGCATTCCCGCGAATCCCCTTTGCTTCAGCTTGCAGCATGGCTTGATCGATCAGGGCATCCAGCTCCACTCCAAGAATGGCGTCTTCAGGTCGAATCGGACTGGTAATGAGAATGGAGCTGGAATTGCCAAGATTCCAATGATTTTCAATTGCGCGCGCGATTTTGCATTCGTCATCAAAGCGATGTGGACTGCGAATCCCACTCGAATAACTATAAAACGCCGGAAAATCATCGGATTGGTACGCCATGATTGCGACGCAATGAGTCTCAAGGTATTCTAAGGTCAGGTTCAAGTCGAGGATGTTCTTGGCTCCAGCGCAAACCACTGCAACTTTTGAACGGGTGAGCTGAATCAGATCTGAGGAGATGTCCATGCTCTTTTCCCCTCCTCGATGAACTCCCCCGATTCCGGCAGAAGCAAAGAAGGGAATACGAGCGAGGTCAGCGATCACAATTGAAGAAGCAACGGTCGTAGCGCCCATACCGCCTTGAGCTAATACCATGGGCAGGTCTCTACTGCTTACTTTTGGAATACCCGCGACTGTAGCAAACCGATCTCTATCTGCCTCAGACATCCCCACTAGAATTCGACCCGCATCAATACCGATTGTAGCAGGGATTGATCCCCCTTCCCTGACTGCCTGCTCTACCTGTTGGGCCGTTGTGGCGTTCTCAGGATAGGGTAAACCATGGGTAATTACGTTGGACTCCAATGCCACCACAGGATTTCCCGACTGAAGGGCATCGTAGACTTCGTCGCACCACACAACCGGGATCTGGTTGATTTCTGTGAACTTCAAATTCAACTCCTTCCGGCCTTAATAGTTCGGCCGCTTAACTAAGAGCGCAGATCGGTTGATAATCTCGGGTTGATAGCCCTGAGCTTGCCAGCTTTCTGGGGTGATCGGCTCGAGGGCTATCGATATGACCCCCTCGCTGCAATTGAACGCTTGACCAACAACTTGATTCAAATGAGAGACTAGCGTCTCTATTACTTCTTGCGTAAGCCCGACAGGAAAGTATTTGATGTGAATGTGAGGCATAGTGATCTCTTTGTTTTCCTATTGAATGACCTGTTCGATCTCCTTCAGCGAGGAGACCTGATAAGTTGGGTTGACGCCGATTGAATTGACCTTGCCATGCGCGTTGAACCAGCACGTATCGAGCCCCGAGTTGATACCCCCGAGGATGTCGGATTCGACTGTATCGCCCACCATCAGAACCTTGTCGCGACTCGGATCTCCCATCATGGACAGAGCATGATCGAAGATGCGACGGTGAGGCTTCGCCGCGCCTACCGCTTCAGAGATCACGACAATTTGAAAAAAATCTCTCAATCCAGTACGTTCAAGACGAGCCTGTTGGAGCTCGGTAAATCCATTGGTAATGATCCCCATTCTTACCTTTCCGCTCAGCGCCCTTAGGAGATCTTCTGCTCCGTCGATAGGTTTGCAAATGGTTGCCATGGCCTGCAGGAACCCACTATTCAGTTCGAGAGCCGAAACGCCTAATCGATCTGCCCAAGAATTAAAGCGCCGGGTCTGAAGTTCCTGAGCGGTAATTAGATCATTTTGATAATCGGCCCAGAGAGATTTATTTAATTTCTGATATTCAATATAATCTTCATCAGAAAAATTAATTTCGTATTTAGAAAACAGGAGTTTTAGACCACCGTAGGCGTCAAAATGAAATAGCGTTTCATCGGCATCAAATAAAATCCATTCATAGTTCTTTGCAAAACACAAATTAACCTCCGGCATCATGAGATTCATAGTTAAAAAAAGAGTTGCGAATTTAAAAACAATATTTTGAAATAAAATAGAGACTGCCTTTCTGAACCTTGATTGACGATTAGAGTTGCCCCTGATCCTTGAGCCATTCGATGATGAGTTGAGTCGCTTCTGAACACTGTGCTTTTTGCTCGTAGCTCACCCACTTTAATTCCTCAATTTCAGAATTAGCCTTAAGATCACCGATGTATTCGCCTGTATAGCAGGTCATCTGAACCATCGTGCCATTAGCTTTTCCATGAGCTTGAGCCTGAAATTGTCCAAGATATTGAAGGGTATCTGAGGTGAGCAACACAGAGAGTTCCTCCTTAATCTCTCGAATCAGGGCTTCATGATCGGATTCTCCTGAATCTCTTTT
>CAINWE010000302.1 GCA_903854365.1 Oligoflexia bacterium | reverse complement strand
GTCTCTAAGAGTTTCAACTCCCAACCCATTTCATAAGGAGGATCGGCGAAAATAATATCGAATGAGCCAAGACGATCTTTCCGTTCTAAAAAAACGTCGACCGATTGAGTTTGAAGAAGGATTTGAGCTTGAACCTGAAGCGCTTTAGCATTTTGACTAATGACACCCGCCGCGACCCGAGAAGACTCTACAAAGGTCACCTGCTCAGCACCGCGCGACAGGGATTCAAAACCGAGCGCACCGGAACCCGCAAAAAGGTCAAGCACCCGCGCCCCTGGCAATTCTGATTGAATCGAGTTCAGTAGCGCTTGTCGGAGCCTAGCTTGAGTCGGACGAGTCTGATCCCCGGACGGAGTTTGCAGCATTCTTCCCCGATAAATCCCAGAAGTAATTCTAAGCACGATATCAGCGGAAACTAAGAATTCGAACGAGGAATCTTTAATTCCAAGCCACTGGAAAGCTGAAGGGTCACTGTTTCGTCGCTAAACTCGAGAGTCATCGATTCTCCTCTATGTCCAAAATTCAGTTGGACAGACATACTACCTTGAATCGACATAGAAAGTACACCATTGCCCGAATTTTTGCCAGCATACCCCCCACCCGACCGTGACCAGGAAGACGACTCGGATTGAGGCGGGGTCTTTTGCATTTCACTCAAACCAGGACTTGCGGGTTCGTCCGACACTAGATCCTCTGCATCATTCATTTGGGCCATTTTTTCCTCGACTGGGACGTCATCCACAGAAACATCATCCATTGGAACTTCATCGACTGGCAGTTCTTCAGCAAGAGGACTCTCTTGACTGAGTTCCTGAGCCACCACTGGACCTTCTGCGGCCGGAACCAAGGGTTGCGCTGGAACGACAGAAAGACTAGGCTTTTCAGGTGTCCCACTGGCAGCCACCTTTTCCATTGTCAGCTCTTGCATTTGTCCTTGAATTTGCCTGACATCCTGAATCACCTGATCAATTTCATCTGCGGACTCAACTGAGGAGACTGAATCAGTAGGCGGTATTACGCCTGGTTCGACCTGCTTTAATTCAGCAATCATTTCCAATTCTCCCCTGAGGAGTTAAACTCCCCAATTTAGAAATCGGCAAATCCTGAAAGGAGTTGAGGCCTGATTGACATTATGGACGCCAAACGCACAAAAAAACCTCTAACTCCCTGCGGCATTGATTTTTTTCTCGCCAAAGAGAAAGAATCACTGGTAGTGATTTTGGAGAGGTCCCGGAGTCAGGGATCATAACCACACTAAAACCTGAACCGAGTCGCCAAAGAAGATCACCGAGTGGCTGAAAAATATACTGATTTACTCATTGATACTTCTCGAATTCAGCAGCGCCTGAGTTCAGAGACCCGATCTTTGATGGCACAGATGCTTGAGTTCTCTGACGCTATCCCCACTCCTACGACCTTGACTCCTTCCATCCACTTTGCATCTGGACCCAAGGAAAAACCTCACGGAGTCACCCCACAGCCCCCTGCGCCGGCACTCACTCACACTCAACTCGCCACCGCGATCCCGACTTTAATTCCGCTGCTCGGCAGACTTTTAGATGAGTTAGAGGGTAATCTCACCAAGCTCCTTTCTCTCAATCCGAGCCGAAGAGACTCCATCGTCCAACACCTGGAGAAACTCTCCGGCCTACACTCTCCCTCGAACACTCCCAGAACACTTCAAAACTGGATGATCGGGCCTCGCAGTCCTGCCCAAACTGCCGCTTTAAAAACTTACCTAGAGGAGGTAGCGCTTCTGGCACTCGGCCAGGCGATTCTCCTCAAGAGTTGGTCCGATCGAGGCATCCGGCACTGGAGTGAACAAGACCTGGGCCAACTCAATTGGGTTTTAAGTACAGCCTTAAAGGCTCAACTTCCGCTCGACCGCGAGGGTTGGCAACTCACTCGACCCAATTTGTATTCTTGGTACAATCCGAGCCGAGTCCTACAAAACGAAATCTGGGGTGCATTGGAAGCCTGGAAGATCACCGAAGAAGGCCCCCAGTTTTTGATTCATAGCCTCAAGGCGATTCGACGAGCACAGCCCGAGGTCTTTGAGCCCAACGGGTATGATCGACGTTTCTTTAAAACTCTCTGGGAAAAAATGGGTGCCTTTGGATTTAATCCCGCACCAGAAACCGACCTCCTCAAGAGAAGCAAAGTTATTTTTTCGCCCACTCTCCGCGATGGCTCCATGGTCAGATCGTCTCCTTCCTCAGTCCAGTGGATTGGCCTAGAGGCATCTGCGTTCCAACTCATGCTTTGTGAGTTGATGCAAATTTGGTGGGGACCTTGCCCACCCCCTTTTTGGTCGATTGGAACGGGCCTTGAGGTTCACACTCGGGACCAGTTAGCTTTAGCTTTGGGCTCTTCCAAGATCTCCGTCATTTCAAAAATTGCTGAAATGGAAGCCTGCGATGCTGCCATCGTCTTAGAAGAGCAAGTGATCCGCTCTCAAGGACGAAATGCAATCGCAGGACGACTGAGAGAAAGTTTAGAGGCTCTGCCTTACTTTAAAAAACTTCGTTCTCCTGGCACAAGCCTTGGAGATTTGCAGGCCTGTGTCTCGCTGAGCAAATTACGACCAGGAGCACTCTTTTGGTGGGCAAGAGAAGAAGCTTTATCCTCGAAAGACGGAGCAGAAGTTCTCCACTTCCTCCTCGAGCGGGCTAAGCTTTGCTGTGAATGGGACTTCTCTGAACTTGAGCACACCTTACCCAGTACTTTACCGCTGTTCCCTAAGCACCTCTATTTATTTCAAAAAGAGCTCGATGTTGAAACGCGCCTCGCTCACCGCCCTATTCGACATTCGATCTCGGGGCAACTCAGGAGCCACGTCGAACTGACCCTCCTCTTGGAAGATGTCTTTCAGGCGGCAGCTCAGGAAGTTCAACCCCGAGGAAACTGGTCCATCCTCTCCTATCCCAGCCCCACCTCTCAACGAGAGTGGGTGGAGAAATGGCCCGATCCCACCTCACAAAGCACACTCCGGCAAATGGACCAACTTCGCGCCCACTCCGCGCCATTAGCCAGCTTTACGACGATTCGCCCTACACCCGAAAGCGACCAGGGCCGCCAGGGCGCCTGGTCAGTTCATCCGTCACTGAAGGGGTTTTGGCTCTCTGCCGAATACGACTCTGACGGCAGAAAATTAGTGACCCATCCGCTTCCTTATCCCGGAAATGAGTCCCATGGGCACGGATTTCTCGTACTCGTCTCCGATGAGTCTTGGACCTCGCCACTCAGTGCCTACCTCACCTCTGAGCAAACCAAAAATTGGCTTGATCACAGTGCCGAAAGAAGAGGAGATCGGTGGATCATCCATGAACAAACCCTCAAGTGGATTCCAATACCAAAAGCTCTTTTATTGGTGCTCGGGGTCTCTACCGATAATCCTACAAATGCAGCTCAATTGAGCCCATTTGACCTTCCACCCGAGTGGGAGCGCTGGGCAAATGAAGTCAGTCATCGCCCCCGTGAAGTAAAAGATGCCCTCCAAGAACTGGCTCCGGCTTCTCCAGAAGGTCTCCAAATTCATGCCCAAATTTTTGCTCGAGCCGCCCAAGCTCTCGACTCGATTTTTCACGGACAAAATCGCTTATTGTCCCTCGTCACTCCCGATGGAAAAATTCGTTGGGGACAACTTTTAGATATCCTCCCTCCAACCGAATGTTGCCCTATTCCTATGCATCCTCGAGTACGAATCACTGGATCTCTGCCCCCACACCTAGCCATCGGCCGAATCGAGCGAGTAAAAACGCCGTCTCCTGGTATTCTCCTCGTCACTGAAAGTGGCTTCAACCTGCACTTAGGCGCCGACAGCCCCTTTCTCATTAACCTCCTTTGGGATCAGTTGGATGGAGTCAAACACCCCACTTGGAATGAACTTCTGCAATACTTAAAACTCCCCCGAAGGTTAGAGTTGGCAGAGTCCACCGCCTTGGACGTATTAAGATCCCACGGCGAACAAATGGCTAAACTCAAAGACCTCCGGGATCTTTTAGCCAGCTGTCAACTTTTTTGACGATCAAGCCCACCCCTTCCGTTCTAACTCATTGATATGAATCAAATTTAGTTTGGCATTAGATCTGCAATGCTTAGAGTCATGAATTGAGGATTCAGCCCAAAGCGGGAGAGTTCTCAGACGGTATGATCCATCCTAAGTCCGAGATTCAGCACATCGACGATTAGGAGTTTTCTTCCGCCGGCAGTATGCGACGGCTCTATGCCTTGCATAGGGTTTTACTCCGGAGAGAAAACATTACCCTCTCTCCTTTCCCGATTTCCTTCCGGGGCCTCGTCACTGGATCCGAGGCCCTACCCCCCCCCTTCGATCGGTCTGGTTTCTCCGGGGATCATCGGCTAAACTAAAGCAGTGAGAAGAGAAAATCCTTGGCACATTCGTTTACCTCAAGCATCCCACGATCAGTGGTTTAAAAACCTCGTCGACCTGCACGAGCTCACTAACATTTGGATCAATGACCTCAAAGTCGATCAACCCTCCCATGTACTCACAAGAGGCTTAAGCAACGAAATTCGAGATCAGCTTTGGATGTTAGATACCCTCGCTCAAGCGAATTTAGATCAATTTCTCGACGCCAACCAGCCCCACGAGCTCCTCTTACAACTCGAGAAGACCATTTGGGCCGTTCAGTCCTGGACCCTCCAACAAATTCTCAACGACGAGGCCTTAAAACCCCGTAGCTCGTCCCCGATTAAGAATCTCCTTGAGCAAATCTCCTGGAAAGCAGGTCGACGTATTGGCGAAACCCGTTGGGTTCAAGCAAAAAACTTCGGTCAAATGGACCTTGCCGCCCTCTTTTTTGCGCTCCAAGACAGCCCGCTCTCAGGATCTCCTCAGTATCCTCCGTCACTGATCCGCAGAGCAACACCTTCAGTACTAGAAATTGAACTTCGCCACTGTCCTCATCAACTCCCTTTCGCAGAAATCCGGTCCAACGAAGATCTGCTGTGCCTCATGCACTCTCAATGGAGCAGAGGCTTTGTCTACAGCTTGAACCAAAGAGTGAGTATTGAGCACAAAATTGAATCACCCCGCTGCGTACAGAGGTGGCAACTCGGCTAAAGCAATTGGGTAGAAAACATGAACACTGACGAATCAGGACAAAAGCGAGTTCTCAAACTCCAAAAGAAAATTTTTAGATCCCTTCAAAAAGAAGCCGATTTTCTACTCGGCAGAACTCCCCACTCGATTAGGAAATACGAAATTGAGAATCAAAAAGACTTTCGCTCAAGCCGAAAAAATCTACAGCCCGTTCAAAAATCCGAACTCATTCAATCCATTCGGTCCGCTGACGTCTCTCTCATTGCCGACTTTCATACCTTCGAACAAGCCCAAAAAACTGCTCTCCGCTTAGCGCGTGAGGCCGTACAGGAAGATGAACTTTGGTACCTTGGACTTGAACTCGTCTCAAGTCACTTCCAAGAAGCTCTCGACCAATTTCAAAGTGGCAAAATTTCGACAGAAACATTTCACGAAACGATTTCATACTCGCAGGAATGGGGATTTCCCTGGAGTAATTATGCACCCCTCTTTGATTGGGCTAAAAAGAACAACGTTCGGCTCATCGCCCTGAACCGGCCCAAAATTTTTAGCCCACAAGATCCACTCGGAGACGACCTCCACCAGCGAGACCTTTGGGCCGCAGGGATTATTACGGATCTGTTTCATGCCGATCGTCAGTCGAAGAAACAACCTAAAATGGTGGTCCTGTACGGGGAACTTCACATCGGCAATGCCCATCTACCCAAGCAAATTAAAATGATCTCACGCTCGTTTCTTCAACGCTCCCTATCTACGCTGGTCATTCACCAAAACGAAAACAGCCTCTATTGGAAACTCGCTGAACAAGGGTCTGAACTAGCGACTGCCATCACCAAACTCAAAAAGGACACTTATTGTGTATTTTCGAGTACTCCCTGGAGTAAACTTCAATCCCTCGTCAATTGGGCAGAAGGAGGCCCAGCAGCGCCGATCCACGAAGAAATGGACGATATCAGCTTGATTTCGTCTTATGGACAAGTACTCACAGAGTTCTTTAAAATTCCTCCCTGCAACTACGAATCTCTCAGTACATTCCGAATTGAACAGAGCGGATTCCTGGAGGATTTGCAGCAAAATCCAGAATTTTCAAAAGCAGAGCGCCTCCTCCTCCGAAACCTGATCCAACATAACCAGAGGTTTTACGTACAAAAGCTCGGACTCGCGTTCTTAGGGACGAGCTCAGGAAATGGGCTCGCCGAACTCGCTGCGATCCATCTCCTTCGATGCGGTGCAGGCCAAAAGAATGCATTGCCCCACTTTTTTGGAAAGAAGTCAGAGTATTTTTATCATCATTTAATGGACGGAGTTTTTGGTTTTTTTGGAAGTCTCATTTTGAATCCAAAACGCAAATGCGACCTAGTCTTAGATCACCTGCAGCGGATTGAAGCTCTCCAAGCAGGTAGTCTGCCGACCTACAAACAAGAGCTCAGAGCCCGCTCTTTAACACTTGAGTTCCTTCAATCTACATTTGATCCAGAGAAGACTCAAAACATCCCGCTTCTGCCGCTTTTCTGGGCAACACGATACGTCGGCCAAATCTACGGAAAAGCGCTTTACTCAGAAGTTCTGTCAGAAAGAATTTCGGTCAATTGGGTAAAAGCCCTATTTTGCCTGGACTCCACTCCCCAAATCCCTGCAGCCCCCCCAACTTCGCA
The DNA here is from genome assembly GCA_903854365.1 of Oligoflexia bacterium. GTDB lineage: Bacteria > Bdellovibrionota > UBA1018 > UBA1018 > UBA1018 > CAINWE01. The sequence continues at coordinate 552 of CAINWE010000302.1, read as the reverse complement.
GGTGATTTTTCAAGCGCTCTCTCAAAAACTCGCCCTGATGGATTGGTCGGCCAGTAAAAACGACCAGCTTTAGGTCACGTAAGTGAAGCTTACAGTTCCCCTATTCCACTTCGGAACGTTTGTCGAGGCGCCGGTATATCGTGCGAGAGTTAATCCCCAACAAACGAGCGGTCATATTTTTATCTCCGTCTGTTGCCTCCAAAGTTTTTCTAATCAGGAGTTCTTCTACCTCTTTTAAAGAAGCCCCAAGCGGAACCTCAATCGTAGAGTGATGATCGGTTCGAGTGCTAGTACCTTTGCCGGAGCCCCGAACACTCTCCACTAAATGAGTAGGAAGGTCTGCTTGCGTAATTTGAGTACCCTGGGCAAAAATCACCCCGCGCTCAATGACGTTAGAAAGCTCCCGTACATTTCCTGGCCAGGAATGATGATTTAAAATTTCTACTGCCTCACTCGAAATACCTTGCACCAATTTTTTATGCCGAGTCGCCGCGCGCCTCAAAAAAAAGTAACAGAGCTCTTCGACATCTTCCAGGCGATCCCGCAGCGGGG
>CAINWE010000301.1 GCA_903854365.1 Oligoflexia bacterium | reverse complement strand
GGTGGGAGAAGCGTGCCGTTTCCAAAAACAATCGACTCATAGAGTGCCATTTTGACTGCATCATAAAATGTTATACCAGAAAGATAGAACTCCTTGAGCCAGCAGGTCGAGCCAGAAATTTCTGCTGCGGGTATGTTTGAGTATAACCCCATTTTATACACAAAATAAGATATAAGCACAGCTGCCAGGATCGGTATATTTAATCTAAAATACCTAATCCACATTCTTCTTTCTAAAATATTCTTAGAATCGCTCACCCTATCAAAAAAAGGTAATGTAAGCACATAACCTGACAACACAAAAAAGATCAAAACAGCAAACCGCCCATTGTAAAAAACAGAAAACAAAGGTGAGGTTACTATTTTGAAGAGAATACTTGGCGACGGGTTTTCAGCAAAGCCACGGGCCGGATCAATTTTGTGGAGCATTGTCGGCAAGAACGCTGCCACAAAGTGATGCACTATGACACAAAACGAAGTAATCCCCCTGAGTCCATCAGCGCTTTTACTTTTCATCTGTTATCAAATAGTAATGAACAAAAACAAGTTTGTCTACGAAGCAAAAACCACTCTCAGCACACTCTGGTTTCACAAATCACGATGCAATTAGGCCTCTACCTACAAGGGGGGCTCATTCTGCACTGGAGATGACGAGTGGGCGGAGTAGCCACTCAGTCAGTTACTCCACCGTCACGCTCTTCGCCAAATTTCTGGGCTTATCGACGTCAGTCCCCTTCAGGACGGCCCGGCGATAACTCAAAAGCTGGACAACAGGAGCCAGCAAAAAGGGCAACAACGCTGGATCTAGCTTACGACTTTCAACCGGCAAAGGAATCCAAAAATCACAAAGATGACTGAGCTGATCGTCCGCCGACTCTCCGACGCCAACTACCTTTGCTCCCCTGGCTTTCACCTCTTCGAGATTAGAGCCTGTCTTCTCACGCCAGGCATCTCTCGGGGCTAAAACTACTGCCACCATGGCAGCATCCAACATCGCAATCGGCCCGTGCTTGAGCTCACCGGCAGCGTAACCTTCAGCGTGATCATAGGCAATTTCCTTAAGCTTCAAAGCGCCTTCAAGAGCAATCGGAAAGGAATACCCACGCCCCATAAAGAAGAAACCTTTCACTGCAGAAGCCGCATCCCCATTCAGCGTAAGCTGATTCACGGTCTCCTCAATTTTTTTCATCATTTCTGAGTCGTGCTCCAGCCCCTCTGCCAGGACATGGGGTAGCCGAATCACATCCTCAAACAATCGACTCAACTCCGCAGAAGAGAGGGTCTTGTGCTCGCGACTCAAAAACCCGGCGATCACTAGGAGAGTCAGCACTTGAGCAAGAAAGGTCTTGGTGGCAGCTACACCAATCTCAGGGCCAGCTGAAGTATAAAAAACTGCATCAGTGTCGCGGGAAATACTACTTCTTCGGACATTCGAGATTCCCAAACAGGGAATATTTCGACTTCTCATGTCGCGCAAAACCGCCAAAGTATCAGCAGTCTCTCCGGACTGGGAAATACCGACTACAAGAGTACCCGGACGAATCACCGGATTGCGATATCGAAACTCACTGGCCAAGTCCACTGAAACAGGAATTTTTGCCCAGGATTCGAGCCAATACTTCCCAAGAAGCGCGGCGTGCCAAGACGTCCCACAGGCAACCAAAACGAGCTCTTTTGCCTGACGGAGTAACGCGACCCCAGGCTGATCCGCCAAAGTAAACGGCTCGAAGCCGTCTCGGTCCACTAACCCATTGAGGGTATCAATGAGAGCACCTGGCTGTTCATGAATCTCCTTGAGCATATAGTGAGGAAAACCTGCTTTATCGATTTGCTCCAGCGACCACTCTAAATGCGATGATTCTCGGTGGACTACCTCCCCGCTCTGGAGGTCGACAATGCGAAGACTCTGATCCGTAGCAATGGCCAGATCACCGTGGTCCAAAAAAATCACGTCCTGAGAAAAAGGCAAAAGAGGTTGAGCATCACTCGCAAAAAACACTCCCCCTTGAGGATCACGGGCGACAACTAAAGGAGACCCATTACGGACGCCCACAACCACTCCAGGCTCTCTCTCCGACATCACGACAACACTGCATTGGCCCCGAATTTTTGCAAAGCTCTCTCGAACAGCAGCCTCCAACGACTTGCCACTACCCATCGATTCAAGAACTAAAAACCCAAAAAGCTCACTGTCGGTTTCAGAATTGGGCCGGTGCCCTCGAGATAAAAGGTCCCTCTTAATCTCTAAGTAATTTTCAATAATGCCATTGTGAACTAAGACGACATGCCCCGTTTGATGAGGGTGAGCGTTTTGGGTGGTCGGCTTACCGTGGGTTGCCCAACGAGTGTGCCCAATTCCACACGTCGCTTTTTCAAGCCGTTTACTCTCGCTTTGAAAAAGCCTCTCTACATTCTCGAGCCTACCCTCAGACTTTTTCAGCACGAAATGCTGATCTAAGAAAAGCGCAATTCCGGCAGAATCGTAACCTCGATATTCTAAACGCTTCAAACCCTCCAGCAAAACCTGCGGGGCCGACCTACTCCCTACGTAACCCATAATTCCGCACATTATTCCTCCCGCAGCTTTTTAGCATAATCTTGTTTATTCACTTGTCGAGCCCGCGCAATTGCAAGCGCCCCAGGCTCAACATTCTCAGTAATCGTGGAGCCTGACGCAACATAAGCGCCTCGTCCAATCCTGACAGGAGCCACCGCCTGACACCCGCTTCCGAGAAAAACCTCATCTTCGATCCAAGTTTTATGTTTTCTCTCACCCTCGATGACTCGACCGTCAAAATTACAAGTCACAAACCCGCACCCGATATTCACGCGACTTCCGACCTGAGCATCTCCCAAGTAGGATAAATGAGCACTACTAGTAAAATCACCCACTTTGGTCTTCTTCAACTCAACGAAGTTCCCTATTTTTGAGTGGGTCCCAATCTCGGTCCCCGGCCGTAAGTGAGCTTGAGGCCCCACCTGCGCAAACGACCTAATCACAGCAGACTCGGCCACGGTACCCGCCTTAATGATGACATCCGATTCGATGGTGACCTGATTCAATACCGAGTGGGGTCCGATCTGACAGCGATCTCCGATGTGAGTCAGCCCTTTTAGCACAACACCTGAGTCGATGATCACCTCCGAGCCGAGCTGAACCAACACCTCAATACGCACTGACGCAGGGTCTAAAAACTGAACTCCCTGAAGAGCCCATTTTTTTACGCACCGATCATTAAATAATTGACGTGCTTGAGCTAATTCCCAAGGGTCATTCACTCCTCTCAACTGTTCTACGTCTTGCCAATCTAGTGTCGCAACCTCCAATCCACTGTCGGCGACCATCGCAACCAGATCAGTCAAATAGTACTCATTCTGTGCATTATTGGCTGACAAGTTCAGGAGAGCACGACTCAAGAAATGAGGCTCAAAAGAATAAATCGAGGTGGCGACCTCCTGAGTTTTTCGTTCGTCAGGACTTGCGTCTTTTTCTTCAACAATTCTGAGTACCCTCTGTTGATCTAAACTCCTCAAAATGCGTCCGTATCCGGTAGGATCCGCCAATCGACAGGTCAGCGCTCTCAAAGGTGTTCTCGCCTCCAGAGGTCTCAGCATCTCTCGAATGAGCTCGCCTGAAATCAAGGGAAGATCGCCGGGTAAAATCAGAATAGAATGATTACTGCTTACGCGCTCTACCCCCCACGCGGACTCCATCGCACAGCGAGCGGCGTGCCCGGTCCCTCTCTGCTCGGGCTGATGAATTAAGGTGATCGACAAATCGGAGAGCATTGCCTCGCTCTTTAAGTACGCTGCAACCTTCTCGTGGCCATGCCCCACCACCACTCCCACCGGCGCCTCTGGGCAAACTTGCCTGACATGGTTTAAAACATGAAAGATCAAGGGTTTGCCGGCCAAATCATGCAAAACCTTAGGCAAACTAGATCGCATTCGCTTTCCAAGGCCTGCTGCCAAAATCAAAATACTGACGCCTGCACCTGAGTTACCTTGTCTTGTTACACCCATGCCCATGAGCTACCGGAAAATGCTCACTTACTCAAGGTAACAATGCGAAATGATGACTCAATTTAGCCGAAATCGGCCAATAAAATCAGGTTTCCTGACTGGGCGATAAAATCCGACGCGCCCACAAGTCTTTCAGTTGATATTTCTTTACATTCCGAATAAAACTCGTTGTCAAAAGCTAAGTTCAGGTTAAACTAAAACGGATTTAAAGTGCGGGGATGCCACTAAACCAGGGGGAGAGATCACATGGACGCCAAACTCGTAGCAAAATACAGAAAGCTACTCTTGGAAGAAAAGCAGAGAATTCTCAATAATTCCAAAAACGCTGTTAAAAATGAGCTTGCACTCTCTCCTGATGACTTACCGGACGAGACCGATCTAGCTGCAAGTGAGATCAATCAAAATCTCGTCTTCAAACTGCGTGATCGAGAGAGACAGCTACTCAGCAAAATCGACGAGGCTCTGGCCCGCATGGACGAAGGCTCTTTTGGCACCTGTGAAGAGTGTGAAGAACCGATTGAGCCCCGACGCCTTGAGGCACGGCCCGTTTCGACGATGTGCATTGCCTGCAAAGAGCGTCAGGAACATCGCGAAAAAATTTACGCCTGACGTTAAAATTCAGATCTAACTTTAAAAAAAGTTTTACCTAAAGACGCCCCTCCATTCGTCCGAACTGTTTATCAAGAATTGAAATGCAGTGTCGGCAACTAAAGGAGGCGAGATGGTAACAAATTATGACGGCGAGCAGGTGGAGATCCCAGAAACTCTTCCCATGTTGCCCGTAAGGGACATTGTCGTATTCCCGAACATGATCATTCCCTTGTTCGTAGGACGCGACTCCTCAATACGTAGCGTTGAGGAAAGCCTATCAAGGCCTGATCGTCTCATCTTGTTATCCTCTCAAAAAGAGATTACCGACGAACACCCGGCTCCAGACGCGATCTATCGGACGGGGACTGTCGCAATGATCATGCGGATGCGAAAACTCCCTGACGGCCGAATCAAAATCTTGACGCAAGGCCTCTGTAAGGCAAATATTCTCAACTACACGCAAACACAGCCTTTCTTTGAAGTCAAAATTAACAAAATTAACGAAACCAACGCAGGTGACTTCGCCGAAGCCGAGGCACTGATGCGCAACGTCCGAGAGCAATTAGAGCGGGTCATCTCCCTTGGAAAAGTCTTAACTCCCGACATCCTCATGGTCTTAGACGACATCACAGATCCAGGCCGCCTTGCCGACCTCGTTGCCTCCAATCTTGGCTTGAAGGTCAGCGATGCCCAGGCCATTCTTGAAACCAGCGACAGCGGGCTTCGCCTGAAAAAAGTTTACGAAATTTTGAGCAAAGAAATCGAGGTCCTCTCGATTCAAGCAAAAATCAGGTCCCAAGCTAAGGACGAAATGACAAAATCTCAGAAGGAATACTTCCTTCGGGAACAAATTCGGGCCATAAAAACAGAGCTGGGCGATACCGACATCAAGGGCGAGGAAATCGGCGAGCTAAGGGAAAAGATCCAAGCTTGCAAAATGCCTGCAGAGGTTGAACAAGAAGCTTTGAAACAGCTCGGAAGATTAGAGCGAATGCATCCTGACGCCTCAGAAGCTTCGATGCTCCGCACTTATATTGATTGGCTCGTTGAAACTCCTTGGAATAAACGCACTCAAGACAATCTAGACCTCAAGCGCGCGAAGGCTACTTTAGATGAAGACCACTACAATCTATCTAAAATCAAAGAGCGCATTTTAGAATATTTGGCTGTAAGAAAACTTAAGGACAAAATGAAGGGACCGCTG
>CAINWE010000300.1 GCA_903854365.1 Oligoflexia bacterium | reverse complement strand
GCTGAAGAACTTTTTGAAAAGCGCGGCATTCAAAATTTAACCTTTTATAAGACTGGCCCTTTTTTAGATATGTGTGACGGCCCGCACGTCGAAACGTCACGCAATCTCCCGGTTCAAGGTTTTAAGCTACGGAGCCTCGCAGGCGCGTACTGGCGAGGTGACTCCAAAAACACCATGATGACCCGCATCTATGCGTGGGCATTTGAAACCAAACCTGAGCTAGACGCCTACGCAAAAGCCTTTAAAGAAGCCCAAGAAAGAGACCACAAAAAATTGGGCAAAGAACTCGATATTTTTGTCATCGACGACACGATTGGCAAAGGCCTCCCGCTCTGGCTACCCAACGGAACTATTATTCGGGACGAACTCGAAAAACTGATGAAGGAACTGGAGTTCAAAGCAGGCTATCAACGCGTCGCAACCCCACACCTCGCCAAGACGGATCTTTATTATCAAACCGGACACCTCCCTTATTATGCCGCTCACATGTTCCCTTTCATGGAAATTAAGGAGCACCAACCAGCCGGAACCCCCGAAGGCACTCCCGAGACTCGAGAAACCTATTGTCTAAAGCCCATGAACTGCCCACATCATCACAAAATTTTTGCATCCCGGATGCGAAGCTATCGCGAGCTTCCCTTGAGATTAGCAGAGTATGGACAGGTCTATCGATTCGAAGACTCAGGAGCTCTCTCAGGGCTCCTCAGAGTTCGCGGTATGTGCATGAACGACGCTCATATTTACTGCTCTGACGATCAAATCAAAAAAGAGTTCTTAGCAGTCATGAATATGCACAAAGAAGTGTATGATATTCTAAATATTACTTCTTACTCGATGCGATTTTCGACCTGGGACCCTGAAGATCCCAAAGGCAAAGAAAAATACGTGAACAACCCGCAAGCCTGGGAGTGGACCCAAAAACTCGTTTACGAAGCCATGGTCGACAGCGGACTCCCCTTCCAAGAAGGCAGAGGAGAAGCTGCCTTCTACGGTCCAAAAATTGACCTTCAATTTAAAACTGTTACCGGTAGAGAAGAAACCGCAAGTACCAACCAACTTGATTTTGCAGTCCCTGAACGGCTCGACCTGAAATACGTCGGCGCAGATAATAAAGAACACCGACCCTACATTATTCATCGTGCCCCGCTCGGGACGCACGAACGATTCATTGCCTTTCTCATTGAACACTACGGCGGCGCCTTCCCTACGTGGCTTGCACCCGTTCAAGTCCGAGTGATTACGGTCAGTGATAAATTTAACGAATACGGCGAAAAAATCGTAGCTTCTCTCCGTTCCAAAATGGTGCGCGCAGAAATTGAGCTTTCTCCCGATACCATGGGAAAAAAAATCCGGAATGGATCTAAGCAAAAGATCCCCAATCTCCTCATCATTGGAGAGCGCGAGCAATCCGAAGGAACCGTTACCCTCAGAAAATTTGGACAAGAAGCACAGACCTCCATGAGCTTGGCTGATTTCGAAACCTGGATTTTGGATCAAATTAAAAATCGAGTGCGATGAGCTCAGCTGCAGAGGATCTGAATTGGATTCAGCTTGAGGAGTCGCTCAAAGCGGCAGTAAAGCAGCTCGAATCCTCAAGCAGTCCAAACGCCCCTCCAAGACTCACTCTGAAAGCGTCTCATGCCAAACGCCATGAAGCGCTAGAATCCTTGCAGCAGCTTCGCTCTCAGATTGAGCAGCACCCAGCACTTTTCGAACTCAGGGGCGTACCTGCTACAGAGCTGGGACTCTTCCTCAAAACTCCTGCACTCTGGGCCGACCACCACCTCAAAACCCTGGAGCGACGATCAGAATGGGTCGCTGGCCGACTCGCTGTATTCGATTGCCTACACGACGCCCCCAAGTCCTCGGATCGGCCGAATTTTTATTCATCCGTCAGTCACTCAAACGGAGCGATCCTCGCGTGTGGCGGATTCACGTCTGCGCCGCTGGGCATCGATGTCGAGAGTTCTTCCCGAAAAATCTCCGCAGCCGCAAAAGCCCGAGTTTTCTCAGAACAAGAGCAAAAACTCGGGCTAAATTCGATCGAGCTCTGGACCATCAAAGAAGCGAGCTTTAAAGCTCTTCAACTCCCATCGCCCTCTACCCTTTCGGACATCGTCGTTGAAACGGCTCACACCATTCCATTTGGCAAAACGGGAACCGCCGGATTAACCCGTACCCGCGGACAAACATGCTCCTTCTGGACCTATCATCATTGGGACTGGACTCTCAGCTTAGCTCAGATGAACCTACGGGTATAAAACTCACATCGATTCTGCACCGCGCAGTGAATCGAATTGCAACTTTCGCAGTAAAATGAACCCACTCGGCGCCTGCTCCACAAAACTCCAATGGCCCACAGGTACCCTAAGTTTAAATTCAGCCCACTTGTGACCCGGCAGAATCGCATAAAAACAGGCAGAATCTTCGTCAGGAGAAAACTCCGAAACTTTTTTCTCAATCACATCCAGCCCATCTCCAAGAATCAGCCGCCCCCGTGTCCAGGACCAATTATGATCTAAAAGTAGGAGGCAGGTTGGAGCTCCTCCGGATGCAGAGTGCAGCTGATAAACTCGGGCTTCAAGCTGAGCAATATTCACGGTCGACAGGTAAAGGGGGGTGGTCAGAACAAAAAACAATGAAATACTCGCTAGGACGCTGAGAAAACCGGGCAACACCCACCTTGGAAAGCGCCACTTTAAAATCCGCCGCTCCCAGTTTGCCACCCAAGGAGACGCATGAAGACCTATCGCCAGCATCACATACAAACTTGGCAGCACCGGCAACAAAAACCGAGTCTCCTTATGCGGAATACTGCTATGAAAAATAAAATACACGACCCCCGGCGCAAGGACCATCCAGAGCAATTTTTTCTGTTCACTGATCCATCGAGATGTCACCCGCCACCGCAGAGCAGCCGTAGCAAGGACAATCAGGAGAACAACCATAAACAAGGTGCTTTGATCACTTTCTAATTTCGAAAAATAATCAAACCAGGGCGCAACTCCATAAAAACGGGAAATCACCTCGCCACGAGTCACTTGCTGCCAAAGCGAGTAAAACGGCCTGCCGTAAGCGATCCAATCCAGGCAGCCCAAAATCAGAAAATGAACGCAAACTCCGCCCGAATAGAACAAGAGCTTTCGCAATTTTTTGCGTTGCCATAGAAAGCCGAGCCCAATAGCAAAAGGAAATAGAACCGCCTGGAGCTTGATCAAAATAGGAAGGCCGGCCAAAAGGCCGCACTGAAGCCAATTTCGATCAGAACGCGATTGGCCTAAACGGTACAAAGCAGGAAGCAGACTGATCCAAAAAATCATCAACCAGTGATCCGCCAGACAGGTAGCGCCCCAAAGCACCATCGCCGGTGCTAAGGAAAATGCCGTAAAAGCAATCCCTCTTGCCCCCACACGGAGTCGCAAAAGCTCAAGAATTTCATAAAACTTGAGCAAAGCGAGCGAAGAAAAGCACACCGTAAAAACGCGGCTCGCGTAAATGGGAACCAATCCACCGGAGATACCGAGCAACTTGCAAACTCCAAGAACGGGCACATACAGTAACGGCACCGACCACGGGCGATAGCCCTCTAGCCACTCCCAAGCCAAATAGGCTCGATTGAAAACAAGTTTCGAGGCCGGCTCTAAGGTCATAAAATGCTCATCGGGCCAAACAAGATCGGTTCTCAATAGAGCGAGACAAAAACGCAGGCAGGTACCCAACACAAAAATCCAAAGAAACGCCGAATGTTTGCCAATCAGGAGTGAAGATAAGGGTTTCACCCGACCATCGTGGCACGAGCGCACACGAATTTCCAACTCTTTACCAGCCCGCCGATACCGGTACCTTAATGCAAATCAGACTCGATCCAAAGCCGATGCACCTCAGGATCCGACGGAAAAATGTCCTTCATCTGATTCAAAATCTTCTTGGCTTTGCGAGTCTCGCCCCCATCTTTATAAGCAGCATACAGATTGTAAAGCGAACCATATCCTCGCTGATCCTGAGCGACTACTCTTTCCAAGCGCTCAGCTGCCTCACCAAAGCGACGCAACTCTTTGAGCGCTAGAGCATGATTATACAGAACGCCTGGATGATGAGGGAAATTCTGTTCAAGCTCTGATCCGAGGCGATCCATTAACACCCAGTCCCTCAGGTCGTAAGCGATCTGCGAATAAACAAAGCGAGCCGCTTGGCTACCTGGATACTTTCCAAGAATATGCTGATACACGGCACTCGCCTCGTTCAACTTACCCGCCTTTAATAGGCTGTCGGCCTCCCTAAACAATGAATCCCCCCCGACATACCTCATCAGATAAGTAGCCTGCTGAGTGTCACACCCCCAAAGCAAATCAAAAATTCGGGTCGAGCTACATCCCGTAAAGCGCCCGACCACTTCGATCTCTTCCCAGAATGGTACTTCCCAACCCATGAGATAGGTTTTCCCAGGAGGAAATTGCCGCGCCAGGTCCTGCGTCGACCCCACAGACGGCTTATCTTTAAAAAATGGCTTCGCATCTGGCCGAAACTGGTAATTCATAAAACCGGGCATCAATGCTAGCTTGGAATCCGACGGAAGTGTCGTCTCAACGTAGCGATACAGCTCATCTACGCTGGTCATGACAAAACCAATGGACTTCCGATAATTAAATGATCTATTGATATTAATCCCGACTTGCAACACCACAAAAAGCAAAACAACAAATGGAGTCCACTTCGGAAATCTTTCCTGAGACTCTAAGAACATTCCCCCTACGCTTGCGAAAATGAGGCACGCTGGCACCACGGTAAGAATCCCGTATCGAATTCGAAAAGTTTCATTAATGCCAGCTAGCGTACTGACAGCAATCAACGCTGCGAGCATCCACAGCAGTGAAAAAAATCGCGCACGATCTTCGGGCCTGACAAAAAAATGATCCTTTTGCCAAGAAGTCCACCTCAAGAACACAGCAGCAACCACCGCAACGAAGCCGATCAGCCCGGGACCGAAAACTCCAGCTAACGACAGGGGAGCATCGTTAACCCAAGACCTGAAATTAATCGGTCCCGAAGCCCAGAGAAAGTCCAACATCCGCGACAAACTCGCAGGCTGCCACATCCAGTCGACTTCACTTCCTTGAGAGCCTGGTACGAAGGGGGGTAATTTCGAAAAAAGTCCCGTTCCCCACGGAACCGCCCAAAACATCATGATGCCCAAAGGCACCGCAAACAGCTTCCATTGTCGTGGACGCAAAATCAAAATGTAAAATCCAAAAATCAAAGGGACCATTTTAATATCGGCTTTGCATCGATACCCAACCACGGTCAGAAGGCAAATCCACATCCAACGCGCCAACCAGTCCCGTTGCGCTTGAGCACCTAAACCCTCTGAATTCAGAACCTCCCAATCCAGTGGGGTTCGCTCAATTTCGCCCCAGATCACATAGGTCACTGCCAAAAAGATGAAAGTTGAGACAGGCGCAAAATCTTGAATCATAATTTGTGCAGCCAACGGCCCCGGTGCCGTGACAAACAAGGCAGCAGCAGCGCATCCGACCACCCACGAACCTCTGCCCGCGGGAACGAGCCGCTTCGACCAACGTTCAATGAGAACCACGCTTCCGACCAAGGCAAGGCCCTTCACAACTAGGACCAGCCACGACTCATACCCAACCAAAAGTCGGGAAACTTGGTAAACTAATGCCTGCACAGGACGGTCATTATAACCCCAGTTCTTCGCATCCTGAGAAAATGGTGAAATACACTGGAGGAGCACAGTCCAAACACTTTTGCCCTCAATGCGGTTAAACCAACTGGTAAAATCATCGTCCCAAAAGGGGATGCCTTGACTGACCAAGCCGACGTAGCCCGTAACAAAGAGCAAAAAAACTGACTGAAGAATCACCCGCAGCCTTACCTGAGTTTGCATTCCCTCACCCCTCTTTTTTTAAATCATAAACCGATTAAGTATATAATTAAAATTAAAATTTGAGCTCAAGCTTGACTTGAAATGAGGGAATTTAAAGAATGAGAGAGGAGGGGGTAGAAAATGGCGGAAAGAGAGGGATTCGAACCCTCGTATGGTGTTACCCATAACACGCTTTCCAAGCGTGCGCCTTCAGCCACTCGGCCATCTTTCCACTACAAAGTAGACGGGAGAATACGATCTCAAGGGCCCACTGTCAATAGTTTATCGCCCCACCCGCCCGAGATAGAACAAGGCCCCATCTAAAGCGCCACCAAAATACTCAGCAATTAAAAAGTCTCCTGCCTCAATTGCCCGGGACTTTGGCGCCTGAGGCACTCTCTGCTCGGAACGTGGGGGCAGCCTCACCTCTGCACCGGCCAGCAACCACTTCAGTCCTGCCCACGTCAGATACTTCAGTCGAAGTAATTCCATCGTTATATAAATTTACCTCTTTAATTTAAAAAATTTTCCTCATAAAATAAAAAGGCACCTAATTATACACTAAAAATATGTTTCAAAGTTTGACCTTTTGAATTTTTAAAAGAGCACAAAATAAAAATGGCAGAACCCATATCGACAGAATCTCTTCTTGAGTTTTACGCAGAAGGCGAGGAGATCATCGTTCGGGTTTCCCAATGCTTGACCGAAATTGCCCAAAACAGGCAAAACCCAAAGCTAATCGACTCAATTTACCGGGATATTCATACACTCAAGGGAACGGCTCAACTTTTTAATCGAACTCAAATCGCCCAAATTGCCCACGTCATGGAAGCTTCCCTCGAACCCATACGTAGAAAAAATATATCTCTACAAGCTGAGTGGATCGACTCTCTGTTTTCATGCCTGGATATCATCGGACGCCTCATTAAAACCGAAAAGAATCCCGAAAAAAATCTAGAAATCCAAGTATCAGATATTTACCTTACCGTCAGTCGATTGATTGATGCTGCCACACGCCTTTTCGGACCCGATCTCCTCATCATCAAGAATCCCTGGCCGCTGCCCGAACAACCCTCCCAGATCGGACTCGAGACACCTCACCGAGCAGACTCGCCTGCAAACCACATCCCCGACGAGCCCCCCGTAATCCTGACCTCACAGGAAACTCTACAGCTCGTGCAAACACCCAACAAAGCTGACCCTCCGGCCTCTGGGCAAGACTCCATCTCTACCATCAGAGTCCAAGTCTCACTCTTAGATCGACTCATGAACCTCGTAGGAGAAATGGTTTTAGTGCGCAACCAAGTACTCCAGTACTCTCACAATCACGAAGATTTCACGTTACTCAATCTGAGCCAGAAACTGGACTTAGTCACGAGCGAACTCCAGGAAGAAGTCATGAGAACTCGCATGCAACCCATCGGAAGCATTCTCTCCAACCTGGCTCGATTCGTTCGCGAGCTAGCCCGAGACCTCCAGAAGCAGATCGAAATCTCGATCGATGGAGCCGAAACCGAGCTCGACAAAACCCTGATCGAAGCAATTAAGGATCCCCTGACTCATATCATTCGCAATGCATGCGATCACGGAATTGAAGATCCTGAGACCCGAAGAAAATCTGGCAAGCGCCCTACTGGGAAAATCTCCGTCAGCTCCCTACAAGAAAGCGGCCAGGTCGTCGTCGAGGTGAACGATGACGGGCGGGGCCTTGACTCTCAAAAACTCATCGCCAAGGCAGTGGAAAAAAAATTAATCACTCCTGAAAAGGCGGCACTTCTATCAGAACGTGAGATTCATCAACTGATTTTTACCCCAGGATTCTCAACGGCCCTCACAGTGAGCAACGTGTCAGGGAGAGGCGTCGGAATGGACGTGGTAAAAACCAACATTGAAAAAATTGGCGGAACAGTCGACTTAAGAAGTGAACCCAAAAAAGGCACTTGCATCCGACTCAAAATCCCGCTGACTCTTGCTATTGTTCCAGCTCTCATCGTTCGCTATAAAACCAATCGCTTTGCGATTCCGCAAGTCAAACTCATCGAGTTGGTCCGCGTAGACTCCTCCGAGTCAAATCACAAGTTAGAACTTTTACAAGGCAAGCCAGTACTTCGCCTGCGGGATCACCTCCTCCCGCTGGTTTCGCTCGACGAAATTATAGATTCAGAACCTCGCTCGAATGCCGCGACCGCCGACTGTGTTAATATTGTCGTACTGAGTACCGACTTTGGTCCCTTCGGACTCATCGTGGATGAAATTCTAGACACAGCCGATATTGTAGTAAAACCACTCGCAAAATTTTTCAAGAAGCTCCTCCTCTACTCGGGAGCAACCATCATGGGCGATGGTAGCGTTTCTCTTATTTTTGACGTCCTCGGGATCGCGACGAAGGCAAATCTCCACCAAGCTCGAAACCGAAAAGTAGAATCATCTCATCTAGGCCAACGCAGCAAAAACCAGCTGGAATTCGAGACACAGGAAATGCTCTCGTTTGCCCTAAGGACCCCAGGAACGTTCACAATTCCGCTCTGCCTCGTCCATAGACTTGAAAAATTCTCAAAAACTTCGATTGAAATCTCGGGCAACCAACGCATTGTGCAATACCGCAACACAGTCCTACCAATCATTGACCTACACCAGATCCTTGGCCTTGAATCAAAAATTGATCTAGAAATAAAACAGCAAATCCTCGATCCTGAGATGATCTCCATCATTGTAGTCCAAAAAAGAAATCGACTCTACGGCATCGAAGTTACTGAAATCAACGATATCCTCCTGACCAATCACGAGATCGAGGAACCGATTCGAAGAGCACCCGGCATTCTAGGGAACTTAATTATCGCCAACGAGGTGACCACAGTCATTGACGTCCTTGAAGTGATTGATCTGGTCACTGGCCTTTCCCCTCCTAGAAAATTAGAAGCACCGAGCGCACCACTCGCTCGGGTCAACTCTCGGCCACTCAGAATTCTATTCGCGGAAGACACTGCATTTTTTGTCAAACAAGTTACAAAAATCCTCACTTCTCAAGGGCATGAGGTTACGCACGCAGCAGACGGCGAGGAGGCGTTGAAAATTCTTTTAAGCGCTCCCCCTGGTCATTTCGATCTCATTCTTTCTGATATAGAAATGCCTAAAATGAACGGATTTCAACTAGCTGAAAACGTTAAAAAGAACAGAGAATTTTCGAACATCCCCATGATCGCACTCACCACACGTATTCGCGAGTCAGACCTTCAGCAAGGAGCGCAGTCCGGCTTTCAACGCTACCTAGAAAAGCTCAAAAGTGAACAACTCATGGACGCTATCCAGGAGGTCTCTCATGAATGAACCACTGCCTCAGCAAAATCACGCAAGCAGGACCCACCCTGAACACCCGACAACGGCGCAATTCACCACCTTTACTGTCTCAGGTCGCCTCTATGGCATTGATGTGAGCGCCGTTCAGGAGGTGACCCAATCACTGCCAATTACAGATGTCCCCCTTGCTCCGAAGTATATTCACGGACTGAT
>CAINWE010000299.1 GCA_903854365.1 Oligoflexia bacterium | reverse complement strand
TGATAATTAAAAATCCCCAGAAGATCGTCGTGTGCATGATCCCAGCGGCTCTTTTTCTTAGAACAGCTTTCTGACCTAGCACATTGATGATCGTGGTAAGAATTCTTTCAGGAATTCGATCCAGGCGGAACGACTTTCCTTGATGATTCTTCATCAATCGATACAAAAGGCTAAAACGATAAGCAGAGTAACTAAATGCAGAAGTCGCCAATACCAACAGGAGATAGGTTTGCCAGGTCATAACCAGTCGATCTTAATCAGAACCCGAAGTGATTACAACCTGCATTTAATTCCGAGCAAAAAGTCAGTGATCTCTGATCTTTTTCAGTTCTTCTTGCAGCAGGGGAACGACCGTAAATAGATCGCCGACTACTCCGTAATCAGCCACTTGAAAAATTGGGGCCTCTGGATCCGTATTAATGGCGACAATGATTTTGGAGGTTCTCATTCCAGCGAGATGTTGAATTGCCCCGCTGATGCCGCAGGCAACATAGAGGGATGGAGAAACTACCTTGCCGGTCTGACCTACTTGATCTCGGTGAGGTCGATAGCCCGCGTCGACAGCTGCACGCGAGGCTCCTACTGCACCTCCGACTACGTCTGCGGTGTCCTCTAAAAGTTTGAAATTCTCAGCGTTCTTCAGAGAGCGTCCGCCAGAAATGACGATCGATGCCTCAGTTACATCGGGTCGGGCGCTCGTCCCTTTAATGACCTCGACGACTCGGGTGACAGGAGTGCCGAGAGCGACGGTGAGAGAGATGACTTCTGCCTGCTTAGTAGAGTCGGGCTTAGGGATTCCGATGGCGTTGGGTCGTACAGTTGCCATGCGAGGCCCTGCTCCAAGAAACTCGACCTCAACGGTGGCCTTTCCTGCATAGACGGGCCGCCTCACTTGAATTTGCTCCCCAGCAAAGCTGAGTTGGGTGCAATCGCTGGCGAGGCCCACGTTCAACTGAGCTGCAAGTCGGGGCATCAGATCCCTGCCGGTCGGAGTATGACTGGCCAAAATAATCCCCGGAGAAAGACTTTGGATCATCGGCAAAAGAACCTTTGCGTAGGCTTCAGACGTGTAGAACTTCAAACCAGTATGATCCCCAACGTGGATCTTTTGTGCGCCGTAGTCGGCCAGTTCCTGAGCAAGGCCTGCAATGCTTTCGCCTAATAGGGCGACATGGGTCTCGTTACCCGCGGCATGAGAGGCTCCGATGAGCTCGAAAGTTGATTTTTTAAGGCGACCGTCTCGCTGTTCTGCAATGATAAGTACTTTTGCCATAATCACACTACCTTTGCTTCTTCGTGTAAAAGTCGCACGAGTTCTTTCGCTTGAGTTGCTGGGTCACCCGTAATTTTCTTTCCAACTTGCTTCGGGGGGGGTAACTGAAAATTTTTGTATCTGATCTTCTGGTCCCCTTCAGAAGTTCCAACGTCGCTAGCTTTGAGGGCTTTTACCTCTTTCTTTTTGGCCTTCATAATATTCGGCAGGCTTGCATATCTTGGCTCATTGAGACCTTTTTGAGCAGCAATCAGAACAGGAAAGTTGGATTCTACAATTTCAAATGAGCCTCCTTCAATCTCTCTTTTGCATTTCACGCTGGTGGCTGTGTATTCTGCCCCGAGGACAACCGTGACATAAGAGATATCTAGGTACTGCGCGATCAGCTGACTGACTTGCGCAGCGCCATCGTCTATGGCTTCTTTGCCTGTGAAAATCACGTCAACTTTGGATTCCTTTTTCAATGCGCCAGCAAGAGATTTTGCGACCCAATTATTATCGGCGTTTTCTGGAAGATCGACGTGGATTGCCGAATCAGCTCCCATCGCAAGGGCATTTCTCATGGCTTCCACGACTCTGGCAGGACCAGCTGAGAGTACAGTAACCGTACTTCCTGGGTTCTTATCCCTCAATCGGAGGCCTTCTTCGATGGCTAATTCATCGTAAGGAGAGATGATCCATTTGATCCCGGTTACGTCAATACCAGTCTGATCCGAGGTTAATTTAATTTTGGTTTCAGTGTCAGGAACTTGCTTGATGCAAACGTAAATATTCATCGTTTCCCTCTTATACCGAGCCTTTGAGTGTTTGTGCAACTTGTTTTAGAATTTCAATGTCTGAGCAAAGTGTAAAGCGCACGTATCCCTCACCGGCACTTCCGAATCCAGTTCCAGGTGTGGAGATAATACCTTTGTCGCGGATGAGATTCATGACGAACTGCTCCGAGCTTTGTCCCTCTTTGAGTTTTGCCCAGGCATAAAAAGTAGCTTCAGGGGTTGGGCAATCCAATCCGATTGATTGTAGAGCAGGGATTAATACATCGCGACGCTTCTGGTAGATCGTTCGGAGTTCGGTGCAGAAGGGCTCCGAGTGATCTAGGGCTTCTATGCCAGCTTCCTGACAAGCATTGAAAATGCCGGAGTCAATATTGGTTTTAACCTGGGCTAATGCTTCAACAATTTTTGAGTTGCCCACGACAAAGCCGACCCTCCAGCCAGTCATATTGAAAGTTTTGGAGAGGCTGTGAAATTCGCAACCGATGTCACGTGCCCCGGGTACCTGGAGAAAACTCAATTGCTTCTTATTGTCGTAATAAATTTCAGAATACGCATTGTCATGGCAAACGATGATTTCGTGTTTTTTTGCGAAGCGAACGACTTCCTCAAAAAACTCATAGCTCGCCGACGCGGATGTCGGATTGTTTGGATAGTTTAGAAAGAGGAGTCGGGCCTTGGGGCCCTGGTGGACTAATTTTTCGAGTTCTGCAAAGTCTGGCAAAAATCGGTTCTTCTGAAGCAGTCCAAACTGGCGGGCTACGCCGCCGGCAAACTGCGTTGCCGTTTGGTAGACCGGGTAACCCGGGTTTGGAACGAGAGCGGCCTCGCCAGGGTTAACAAATGCCAAAGGGATGTGGGCAATCCCTTCTTTGGATCCGATGAGTGCGAGGACCTCGTTCTCGGGGTTGAGGCTGACTCCAAAGCGGCGCTCATACCAGCGGGCCGCCGCTTTCCTGAATTCGATCATTCCCCAATAGGAAGGGTACTGATGGTTTTGCGGCTTTCTCGCTGCAGAGGCTAATCGATCAATGATAAACTGCGGGGTAGGTAAATCCGGATCTCCAATTCCAAGGGGTACGAGCTTGCGTCCCTTTTTCAGTTCCTCCTGCTTAATCGTATCAATCCGGGCAAAAATGTAAGGGGGCAACTGGCGGATTCGATCTGCGAGTTTAAAGGGGGTTTCCATGCGGAGGTGCTCCTAACGTTTGAGTTTTTAGGGATCTGAAAAAATCATCCATCCCGAGAGTGCGCTGAGATTGGCCCGATGGTGGGATTGGTCCTTGAAGTTCGGTCAACCACTTTGCGACCTCGATTGCCCCGCGCGCAAAAATGGATCGATCCTGAGCGTGATGGGTCAAGGTGATCTGATCACCCGCTCCAAAAAAGATGACTTCATGATCACCAATGACTTCGCCGGCGCGAATGCTCAAGGTTTGCACTTCGTCAGGTTGATTCGGATTGATCGCTGATTGTAGGGATCGAGCGGTCCCGCTGGGGGCATCCTTTTTACGTTGATGATGGGTGTCTAGAATCACGGGCGTGTAACCGAGCCGCCTTAAAAGGGGCGAGTATTCCTTGAGTATCAAAGACACGGCAAAGATTCCGGAGGAGAAATTACTGGAGATTAAAGTGGGCGTGAGTTTTGCGAGCGCTTCAAGCGTTTGTCTCTGCTCAGGCGACCAGCCGGTGCTCCCCACGACAAACCTGGGGAGTTTCTTAGCGGGGTGTTGGAGGGCGAGAGAGGCGAGTTGACTCATGACGCTAGGAAGCGAAACATCAATAACGACATCGCAGGAGAGTAGGCCTTCGAGTGGGTCGCCTTTTCGAGCAGATGCGGCGAGTTCTATTTCAGAATGGAACTCGGTCTGAATGAATTGACGGATCAGGGTTCCCATCCTGCCGTGAGAGCCTAATAGTCCGAGGCGAATCACGATTGGCCTCGGACTATTTGACAGTCACTGAGGCTCTTTTCCAGCTTTCTCAGGTTTTCGACGTGCAGTTGAGTTAAGGGCATTCGAACGTGCGGAGTGCACCAGCCGAGTGCGGCCATGGCAGCTTTGATGGGTGCAGGATTAGACTCGATAAAAAGGTCTCTGAAAAGCGGATAGTACCGTTGGTGAATCCTCTGCGTTTCCCGGAGATTGCCTGCGTCGAATGCTTTTTGAAGCGCCACCATGGAGCGCGGAAATAAATTGCTGGCAACGGAAATAATTCCTACAGCCCCTATTGATAGCAAGGGGAGATAGGTGGCGTCGTCTCCGGAGAGGAGATCCAGCGCGCATCCGGCCTTTGAAATCTGATCCAGGATTTCGGAGGTCAGTGCAGGATTCCCAGTGGCCTCCTTCAGGGAGCGAATTCGAGGATGATGGGCGAGGCGGGCTACGGTTTCTGGGGAAAGCGATACCCCCGTGCGCGCAGGGACGTTATAGAGAATGATCTCGCAGTCGATTGCCGAGGCGACGGTCTTGAAGTGCTCTTCAAGACCTTTTTGGGAGGGTTTGTTATAGTAGGGGGTGACTAGAAGCACGCCGTCGACTCCGGCAGAGGAGGCCCATTGTGATAACTCTACTGTTTCACGAGTGTGATTGGAGCCGGTGCCAGCAACTACTTTGACCGGGGAGTCTCTTAGCTCATGGATGCAAGTTTGAATGAGGAGTTTCTTTTCATCGATGCTCAGCGTGGGGGTCTCTCCCGTGGTGCCGCAGGGAATGACCCCTGTGATTCCGGCATCCACTTGGTCGCGCAGAATTTTTTTGAAAGAGTTGAGATCAAGTTCTACGCTTTCGGAGAACGGGGTAATGAGGGCAGTCCAGACTCCACGCATTTCGACTCCTTTGGTTAGGTAACTAGCACTTCAGGGATGGTTGTCAATCCTCTCCTCGGATGAGGTCTGCCCAAGTTTCCCTTTTTCGAATGACTTTGAACTCTCCATTTTGAATGAGGACCTCGGCTGGTCTCGGTCGGCTATTATAGGTGCTAGACATACTGAAGCCGTAAGCACCCGCCGAAAGAATCGCTACGAAGTCTCCGCAGTCGGGTTGAAGAGAAAAATCCCTGTCGTTTGCAAAACAGTCGGCACTTTCGCAGACAGGTCCTACGATACTTGTTTTCGCCGAGTTCTTGGACTTGCGAGGCCCTTGTTGAAGGGGGACGATTTCGTGGTAGCTTTCGTAGAGGGCCGGCCTGAGTAAATCATTCATAGCGGCATCAATGATTAAGAAATCTTTATTTCGCCTTTTTTTCCGGTAGAGTACTTTGGATATTAAAACCCCTGCATTCCCAGAGAGAGACCGCCCGGGTTCGATTAGTATTCTCATTCCCGGGTGCTGCTTGAGTTGCTTTCCAAAATGCTTTCGGATGAGCTTGGCGTAGTTTGGAATGGATGGCGGGACTTCGTCTTTGTACGTGATTCCTAGTCCTCCTCCCAGGTCGAGCATTTCAAGTCGGTTTTTGAGATGCTGCTGGAGCTCATCGATCAGTTCTCGAAGTTTTCCAAATGCGTCGTCTAAGGGCGAAAGTGAGAGGAGTTGGCTGCCAATATGAATGCTGATGCCTTTGAGGTGAATTCCTGGCATTTGATCGAGGGATCGAATGACCTCCAAAACCTCCGCCTTTGAAATTCCAAACTTATTTTTTTTGAGCCCAGTCGAGATATAAGGATGGGTCTTTGCGTTCACGTCTGGATTGAATCGCAAAGCAACGGGTGCGCGACGGTTCATGCTCACTGCGACTTGATTGAGGACCGTGAGTTCCTGCAAGGACTCGACATTGAACGAATAAATGCCAGTGCCCTGGTAGGCGAGTCCTTGCTTCATTTCCTCTGCTGTCTTGCCTACGCCAGAAAAGACAATATTTTCTGCTCGGACGCCGGCCATTTCAGCTCGATAGAGCTCACCCCCCGATACTAAGTCCATCCCCGAGCCCTCCTGGGCGAGGAGTCTTAAGATTGAGAGATTGGAGTTTGATTTGAGTGCGAAGCAAATTAAATGGTTGAACTCAATCAACTCCTCTTGGAGTTCCCTGAAGGGAGTGAGAAATCCATTCGCAGAATAAACGTATAACGGGGTGCCCAGCTCTCGAGCGATAGATTCTAATGGGACGTTCTCGGCTTGGAGTGCTCCACGGCTATATTTGAAAAATTGAAGGGGTGAGGTCATGGATGCGCGGTTCCGCTGACCGACGGGACGGGGGTGGGCTTCTCATCCGTTTGGTGGGGTGTGACCAGAAGGGGTGGCAAAGGGGGGCCTTTGACTCCACAGGCCACACATTGCAATAAGAATAACGGTAAAAGAAGCCATCGATAGCGGTGAGTCATGAGAGCTCCCGGGGTATTCAAGAAAAGATCAAGTTTCCTAAAATCTCAGCATCAGGTTGATCGCTAAGGATTCTAGTCCAGCATCTAGACGTGTATACCATCCCGGACCGATTTGGAATAGGAGTCCGGCCCCGACTGCGGGGAAAAACGAATCGAGAGCGTTGATGACGTTTGGATTGGAGTTGACCGCTGAAAAGACGAGGCTTCCCATCATGCCGCCGTAAATGAAAAGGCCGAGGTGATCTCCAAAAGCGACGGTATAACGGAGTGCAGGAATGAGTGCGACGAGATTGTAGCTTCCGCCCGTGGATCCGACCACCTTGAATCCGAATAGGGATCCTTCTACGACTAGGGAGTCTTGGACAGAGCCTCGATGGAAAAGTAAAGAACTGAGGATCGTCACTCCGAAGCGAAAATTACCTCCATTGAGATATTGTGTTTGCTGCAGATTTGAAGGATTGAGTCCCCGAACGACACCGAGTCCGGCAGATAACCAATACATTTGCTTGGTCGGACTCTGGGTTGGGTCTTTTGCTCGAGAGGTGTTCTCGGCCTCCTCCTCCATGGCATCTAGGTCCTCGCTGGTCAGTTCGTTGTTATCTTTGTCATCGTGAGCTGCCCGCTCGGGATTGGGTTGAGACGAAGGCAATGGTCTCGGCTCAGGGGCAGGCGGTCGCACACTCGGTTGAGGGTCAGGGATCTTGGTCGCGGCGGCCTCTCGGGGTCCTTCTAGGCGAACTGTTTCCGGAGTGGGGGGGGGTGAGAGGGATGG
>CAINWE010000298.1 GCA_903854365.1 Oligoflexia bacterium | reverse complement strand
GTGAGTGCCAGCATCCGTCCAATCCACCTCGATCTGGTCATTCCTAGGAGCTCATCCGTAGTGAGAGCAAGTAGGGTATCGATTTCAGCTAGAATTCGAGAGTGATAGGCTGGGTGAAGGCTAGGATAGGATAATAAGCCTTGAAGTTCGTAATGTTTGCCCAGAAGGACGTTTCGCACAGAGAACCGGTCTGAGACGGTAGAGCCCTGGGCAACTCGACTTTGAAGTAACTCGAGTGTCTCTTTCAAGAGCAAATAGAGGCGAATCTTCTTTTTGTCGTCTTCCCCTTTCTTCGTTTGAAGTCCTAGGTATTCGACGAGCCGAGATTGGTAATCGAGTTGCCAATGATTGAGCTGCTTTGCGAGGTCAGCATTGAGGGCAGTGAGCTCAGCTTTTAAGAGCTGAGCTGATTTCAACCGCATTTCTTGATCTCCCGAGAAGGAGTCGAAAAAATCAGCTTGATAGAGTTCTGCCCGGAGCTGATAAAAGGCGCAGGTCAGGGCTAAGAATTCTTTTCGGTCTTGCTGATATTTCCATTGAAATGCGGGTTTTATCAATTGATCGAGTAAGTAGAGGGAGCCTGCAGATGTTAAAAGCGCTGCGCTTCCAATGGTGCCCATGGAGGATGGATAAAACAGGCCTAGCGTTCCAAGGCGGGTAATGACTTCAGCGATCGCTGCAAGTTTACCGTTCTTTTTTAGCGATTCAATACACTCTTTATCTTTGGTGACCTCGAAGAGGCCGCTAATGAGGGAATTGTTATTTTGTAGTGATTGATATTGGTTATTTGTGATGCGGATCTGCGTCCCAGATTCAACTTCTAGAAAGGCGCCATTATCTCCTGCGGATAATTCTAAAGCCTCGTCGACAATCCTGCGGCTTGAACGATTAATATCCCCGATTAACTTAGAGTGTTTTTCATAACACTTTCCATCTAATAATGAGGTGCTGATTGCCGCCATTTTGTCAGCGATGTCTCGATAGGTGGCGCCTTCGAGAGGGCAGTGAGGTATAGTGCTGAGGGTGTTTAACTCAAGGTGCTCTATTTTTATTCTTTTTTTAATTAATTCTAAGCGTTCTTGGATCTGCTCAAAAATCGCATAGGCAGGCTGGATTGGAAGCAAGATGAGGTTTAAGAGTACAAGTCTCGATGCGATTTTGGCGACGCTCGTGGCTACATTCGATTTTCTCATGGTAATCGACCTCATTAATCTGATTGAACATTTACCAATGAATCAGTATCTTAGCATTGGGAATGTGATTCAAAAGGTAGATCTGAGTGCATATTTTATGTCTCCGAGTTTATTTTGTAATGATTTTTGTTGGGTTGGTATCGGCAAGTCAGAGTGCGTGGTGCGCTCAAACGGCCGATTGGATGAATGAGCTCTACGAGACTCGTTCAGGGGTTCGATTAAATGAGATAGTGATACCGGGGACTCATAACTCAGGGACTTATCAGATTAGCCCTTACTCCGAAGTTGGGCCGGGCTCAAACGTGCTCTATCATGTAGTGCGACCCTTGGTTGCAAGCTGGGCTAAGACTCAATATCGGAGCTTTCGAGAGCAACTCACCTTGGGAATTCGATTCTTTGATTTGAGAGTAGCCTTTGACTCCTCCGGGCAAGCACTCATTACGCATGGGCTTGTTTCCATGGGGCTTCAGCCTGCATTAAATGAGATCTCCAGCTTCATTTTGCAACACCCCAAAGAAGTCATTCTCATTGCTTATGAACTCTCCTTTGATTATCAGGCGAATCGTCTCACGCCGGATCAACGAGTTAAAAAGAAGCAAGAGGTGCAGCAATTACTCAACGATCATTTCGGGGAAGCTATGATTTCTTTTTCTAGTCAGCGCAGATTCAGTGACTTTTGGGGCGCTGGGAAGTCCGTGATGCTTTTGGAGGAGTATCAGAATTTTTGGCCGAATCAAGATCGAGTAGAAGCAGTGAAAGCTTATCTCGATCAATCACTTCAATCTCAGAATTTGGATCTTTTCAGGAATGTGCAATTGATCCTAACCCCTTCAAGCAATCTCTCTACTTTTCTTGATTTCAGGTATGCTTTTCCATTTTATCCTGGGCAAAATTCCTTATCACTTTTTAGTCAGTCTCTGCGGGATCAAATGCTCAGTTGGATTCGGGGTTGGCACGACTCCGGTAGTCGATTGAATATTGTAACTGCTGATTTTTTTGATCAGTGCCCATTGATCTCAACTCTGCTCGACATGAATGGTTCGATTTGAAATCATGCCTTCTCTGTGTGAACTCATGAGTTGACGACCGCATAAAAAGAACATAGGAATGACGCAGTCAGCTGTCCTGTTCTGACGGGGTACTCGTGCTGTAATCCGTGAGTTGACGAGGGAGTGTGGAGGCGTGGGTCTTACAATGACGGATAAAAATAGGCTTTTGAGCTTTTTAGTGAGTTTTATTTTTTTTAGCTGTGCTCCTGCTACAGTGTCTCATCCTGGGCCGCGGAGCGGAGGTTCTTCAGGCGTAGTGTCTTTACAGGGCCTACCGCAAGATCCACCCGAGGGTTTGAACGATGAAGGTCCAGAGGGTCCGCATCTCACGGGGACTGGTTTGGTCCCACCTCATGTGTGTGGCTCTATCAAGCCGGTCAGGACTGGAGGGGCTCGTGGTAAGTCTTCCGCAGAATTGGCTCAACCCTCGGGTCAAATGGCTGGAGTTGATGGGCCTTTTGGAAGTGATTCTCACAGGCCTTCGGAGCACTGGACTCTTTTGATTCAGGGGAAAGAGATTCTGTTACGTGATTGTGTTTTTGTGCAGCGTAATGGGTGGATGGTGTTGCAGGAGGGAACTATCGTTTTAAAAGACGGTCGCGTGATCTCGATTCAGGAGAGTGGCGCAGCTTCTGAGGACGAGCAACTGGTGCTCATCGACGGTCGCCTGGTGCCATTGCAGAGCTCGCTAGTGCAGAGAGCACGTTTGACGGGCTCGGGACTAGGTCTGCGGTCACAAAGCGATGGACGGGTTTTCTTGCAAGATTGTCGGGTGATTCTTCAAAACTGTTGCTTTCTTGAAGGCGATCAAAGACTGCAATTGCCGGATGGTCTGCTTTCGCCGAGCTTAAACCAGGCCGAGGTGAGAGATGGTGTTTTCGCGCTCGATTTTCGCCATTTGGCTTCGCTGAAGGATGCTACGTTTCAAACGCGTTTCCCAAAGGCATTCATGGCCGCGTTATTTCCGGGGGGGGCGTTTCAGATGCCTCTGACGGCTGGAAGGGACGACGTAGTTTTGGAGGAGCGCCGGAGTTCGGATGGCAATCAGGAGGACTTCGATGGGGATTCTTCTGATGAAGAGATCGCGTATTTTGTGGTGGATGAAGCAGCTTTTGCACGAGATCAGGCTTCCAGGGTAAGAGTCATTCGGAAAGTTCCGCCAGAGTATACGGCGTTGGATCATGAGTCTCTGAGATTTGCTTTCGGGCGGCTTGGGTTTCGTGGGAAACAAGTCCTCGAGTTTGCTGATTGGATTCTCGAGCAATCCGAACCTCGGCAGACCTTACGTACCTATGATCGAGCGTTTGCCTACGCTTATGAAATTAAACTCAGACTCTCGATGACAAAGGCCCGAGAGTTCGCGGAGCTTTTTGCGCAGAGGAGTCCAAAAGCATTTTTCATTTACAAAAGGGCCTATGAAAATGCCATTGCAGGAGATTTTGAGAAAAATCGCGCTCCGATGGGTCGAGTTCAGGCTCGAAGCTTCGCAGAAAAACACGTCGCGAAATGGGAAGCCCGTAAGATCGGAATTTCTCAATCGCATTAAGGATCTTTTTGCGAGCAGACTCAGCCGAATTTTAGAGTTCTTAGGTTTTGGATGAATCGGGTAGTTCAGTGAGACAGTCTGGTTCGATCTCGACGTGAACGGCGAGATTTTCGTCGAGTATCCTGTTCATTGTCGCTGGCGTTTTTGAGGGGGAGAGTTCTCCTGCGTGCCGGCAGGATGATTGAGGTTGCGCTTCATTCGATCCGTGATCCAGTTGGCGAGGTCCAAAAACTCATCATCGCTGAGTTCATCGGGGAAGAATCGTCGACAGAGCTGAAGTAGTGCTGGGTTCGCCGAGGAAGCACTAGCAGGCAGGAGCGGCGCGTCTGGGATTGCATCACGGAGGCATTTTCTTAGGCGAGTGGCGGAAATCGCATCAGGAGCAGCTTCGTCACGGCGCATAATACTATAAGAGAGTTTCCGACCTTCGCCTTTTAGTTTGGAGATTTTTCTTTTCCAAGCGGGATTCGTTTCTAATCGGGAAGCGTAGTCTTTTCGGTCAGCCCCAGCTAAAACAGTGGCCGTTTTGTACTGTTTGTTGCTTCGGAAATGATAAAAGGCCTCGTCATGAGGATCTCCTTCTGAGGACTTGATCGAGGTCAGGACACTGTCTGGAAACTCCTTTTGTAATAGCGCGAAATAATATTTGTCCCACGCTTCTTTTGCGATCGCAGGGTCAATGCCTTCGCGCGTGTCATCATGATAAATGATGATCGCGTGACTCCTGGGGCTGTCTTTGAGGTGTTTTTTTAAGAGATCAAAATGACTTTTATGAGGAGGTGAGAAGGAGCCAGGAAAAAAAATGACGTGGTCAACCGGCAGGGGTGCTGGCGCGGCAGCTTTTTTTTGGGGTGCTTCTGCTCCGTCTAATCCGACGAGCGGTGCGACGAGTGCACCCAATTTCTCTTCCTCCGCATGAAAAAGATTTCCAAAAAGGTTCCGTTGACACGCGTCGCTTGGGCGGATTGCAAAGGCCGGGGTGGTGCCCAACAAACCTGAGGTCACTGATATTAAAGCTAGTAAAAGACGAAGTTGGAATCGCATATTTTTTTATTCAGAGCGTTGCACGCAAAGGTGATCTCCTCATTTGATTTAAAAAATCAATCCAATTTCAGTTAAGGTGCAAAATTAAAATCGCTCGAAGCGATTCCGTTCGCGATGACCTTCAGGATGTAGGTATCTGGTCCTGAATTTGACCCTGTGTTTGTAGGGATTCCTGATGGTAAACTGAACACGGTCGTCATCAGAGTGTTACCAGTGGCAACGGCGCTTGTCCATCCGGTCGTGCGGGCAAAACTCACTGTGCCGTTTGAACTCGTGATTTGGACGATAGGGTAATTCGTCGCATTTTGAAAGTCGTCGCCGTAAATCGAGCCTTCGTCCAATCCATTGAGTTGCGTGCCGGTGAGAGTATAGGTGCCATTGGAGTTTTTGGCGATTTTTGTGATGCTTGGTTTCCAAGTCGGATTTGCTAAGCCCCCTGGGGTATAAATCCATGGATTCGCGCCGCCGTCTGAGTAGAGGAGTTGTCCGGTGGGAAGGATCATTAAATGAGTCGGGTAGGGCATGTCAGAGGTGAGGGTGCTTTCGAGGGCTGCCGTTTCAGAAACAGGTAAGGACGGGGTGCCCGCGGGCCCAGCCAGGACGCTCAGTGTATTTGCGGTGGGGTCATAATCGAGGAGTTCGGAGGGACCTGAGTAGTTCGCATTAGGCCCATTAGGGCCGACGACTAAGATGACATGTCCATTAGGTAAGACAGCCGCCGGAGCGTCGTTTGCCCCGGCCGAAGTAGAGCCGCTCTGCGTGGCAACGTTGGGAATCGCTGGTCCTTCGGACCAGGTTCCCGGCCCTGTAGGTGTGGTGGGCGGTGTGTAAAGCGCCGTATAGCTGGTGGCGCCGATGACAAAGACTTTGCCATTACTGGGGAGTAAGAGTCCTGGACCGAACTCTCCTGCACTGTTTTCCAACGGATCTGGAGTATTGCCCGCGTCGACCCACTGGTTGAGAGAGGGAACGAATCGCTGGGCAGCGTTCGGCACGTTGGCTGAATTCGGGCTGCCACCCCAACTCAGGATGCTGCCGTCTGGGAGTTTCACCCAGGATTCTTCGTCTGAAGAGTCGTTGTAGAGTTTCGTTGCGCCGCTAGAAAACGTGTTGGTTGCGGGATGATAAAGGTAGGTTTGTGGTCCAGTGATCCACCCCATGAGCACTAAGCCATTCGCCAGGAGTTGGGACATTCCATCGCAAAAGCCCGGTGTCGCGGAGAGGGGCGCGGGTGATAATGCCCCTACGGGACTCCAGGTGTCCGCAACCGGGTCGTAAATTTCGCCCGTGCTATTTGATGCGCCTGTGGAGACGTATTCACCGCCTTGGATGTAGACTTTGCCGGAGGGGAGGACTCCCGAAGCATAATACAGTCGGGAGATACTCATGGGCGCTAAAGTGCTCCAAGTTCCATTGATGTAGTTGCCCGTCGAGTCGGGGGTGAGCTTGTACCACGTGTTGGATACTCCACCTTGCTGCATCATGACTGTTCCGTCCGTGAGCAGCAGCATACCTGCAACGCCGTTGGGTGCGGCATGCGTCAGTTGGGTCCAGCTACCGATGCCTGCCACTTCAGAAGAGGCTTGAACGGGAGGAGATGAGCTTTCACCTGAGATCAAAGTTTGAATACGATACGTATAATGAATGCCAGAGGAGAGTCCGGCATCGCTATATGTGAGGGTGCCAGCAGGCAAAGTCGCGAGTGGATTGAAATGAACGCCATCGGTGGACCGCTCCAGCGTGAATTGTCCGCTGGTGATGGAGCTCGTCCACGTGAGGTTGATTTGAGTAGGACTATTGGGGGTAGCTGCGAATTGGCTGGGGGTAGGAGCTGTGGGCAATCCATTGGAGCTCTTACATCCCTGGACAGTGCCGATGGAGACGAGCGCAAGAGTCACGATCGAAGTGGTGCGGGTGAGGAAACCCATAGTTCTCGATCTCCTAAATAGCCGGAAATACTCCGGTGGATAGTTACTTATCGGAGAATAGTTGACTATTTTTATTCAAAATCGAATGACGGGTAAGTCTTCGGAGTCTTGAGTAAAAGCGCACTCGATTTGTTAAGAGGGGAAACGTATCTGTGGATTTTGGACGTGGGACTTGCCTATTTTCAC
>CAINWE010000297.1 GCA_903854365.1 Oligoflexia bacterium | reverse complement strand
TTTAGGACTCGTGTGGAACGCGGGTGATTCCTTGTTTTCTCGTTATATGTCGACAGGGGATGGGGTGCGATGGATCGCGAAATTTGGCTCCTTCACCGTAATTCCGAGCTACATACTTCACACGACGGGTAATTCAGTAGTGGGGCAAGGCGGGGTTGGTGATTACTCGTTAATTTTGAAGTATGAGAACTCTGAAGATGAGTTTGAAGCTGGAGTGAATTTAATTAAGAGATTGGGTGGTAACAGTCAAGATGCTACCGGAGGCGCAGTCGCTTCGCCTGGTGGTATAGCCCCCTCGATCGCTGGATTGAATTATATGGTCTACGATTTGTATGCTCGGAAACGGATGAGTCAGTTGACCTTTGCTGTGGAAGTTCCGATTGCGCAGGGTTCAGTTTCGAATACGAACTATCGGGGATTTGGCGTCGCTACGGAGTTGGATTGGAAGCCGAATGACTCGGTAGCTTTGATGTTAAAGGCCGGTTATGCGTCTGGTCAGGCCGGCTCTTCGACTTCGAGTCTGAGTAATGTTCAGTCTTTTTATTTTAATCCCAACTACCATGTTGGGATGATTATGTTCAATTATCAGCTGGCAAATTTGTCGGGTCACCAAACCCTCAATAATCCAGCAACTGCCCCAGGGGGCCTCAAGTCTCCTTATGATAATCCGATCGTGAATGCCGCATACGCAGCCCTTTCGGCGCAACTGAAGCCTTCGGATAAGTGGAGCGTGCGCCCTGGTCTGGTCTACGCGTTTGCACCGAATACAGCGAGTTCTAGCTCGCCCTATTTTTACAATTATTGGTCTAAAACGACGACTGCATTTAACCCATCGGCGGGTAATCAGGGGTCGAGCTTAGGAATTGAAGCGGATTTGGGCCTTTCCTTTCAATGGGATGAGTATTTTACGTTTGCTTTGGACACGGGGCTATTTTTTCCCGGTAATTTTTATGCCTTCATGAATGAGCCGGGTAGTCAGGTAGTCAATCCGATTTTTGCAACTTCTTTGAGATTGGGTTTGAGCTTCTAGGGCTAGCGCCTGGTTCGAAGGTTTTGATGTGGGGCTAGACTTATCGAGGGTGGTACTTTATCCTGAATTGGAGTGGCTAACGAAGAATCTTCGAATCACGCGGTAGCGGAGGGCTCGAGTGCTTCTGGGGGTAAAACCCAGATTTTGGCTCTGATCCCTCCTCTGTTGAATACGGTAGTGATTTTAATCACATTAGGTTTCTTGCTGTATTCGAAGTTGTTCTTTAAGCATACTTTGATTCGGGAAGCTGAAGAGCGTAAAAAATTGGCCGAAGTTCAGGCCAAGGTGAGAGAGGATGAGAAAAAGGTTGTTTTCTTTTCTTTGGATCCGATTACGGTCAATATTGCCAGTACTGCCGCTGAAGGACCTTCAAAAGGGGCGTCCGAATTTCGCAGGTTGCATTATGTCAATCTAGGGATTGCCTTTGAAATTCGGGGAAATCGCAACAAGGAATTACTCGAGGCACTCAGGCCTTATATTTTAGATCAGATTATCTTTATTCTCGGTAAGAAGACCTATGAGCAACTCTCTACGATTCAGGGACGTTATGTTTTGCAGTTTCAAATTCAGGATGCAGTGAATCAAATTGCGATGACAAAGTTGGCTTCGCCTCCGCGTGATCCTATCGTGTCTCATACTTTTTTTAATCAGCTCATTGTGCAGTAAACCATTGAACAAGCTCGGCTTCCCATGCGGAAAGTCCGAGCTTGTTTGATCTCGGTCTTATGGTCGTTTGCTAGAGACGCACTGGCTCGTACGGCAAGCCAAGGTCATCGGCAACTTGTTTGTATGAGATTTTGCCGTTCAGAATGTTGACTCCTTTTCGGAGGGCATTGTCTTTTTGTACGGCTTCTTTCCAGCCTAAATTTGCAATCATCATGGCGTATTTGAGGGTCACATTAGTGAGGGCGTAAGTCGAGGTGCGCGGTACTGCACCTGGCATATTTGGAACGGCATAGTGGACTACGCCGTCGACGGTATAGGTGGGGTGTTCATGGCTGGTAGGTCGGCAGGTTTCGACTGAGCCGCCTTGATCGACTGCGACGTCAACGACCACTCCACCGGGCTGCATTTTCGCAATCATGTCACGGGTGACCAGTTTTGGCGCTTTTGCGCCAGGCACGAGGACCGCTCCGACGACGAGGTCAGCTTGTGTTACGACTTTTTCTATTTGCTCACTATTCGAGTACAGTGTCGTGATTTCATTAGCGAAAATGTCCGAGAGATAATCCAAGCGGTTCACGTTTACATCGAGGATTGATACATTAGCACCTAGGCCAACGGCCATCTTAGCAGCGTTGATTCCAACAACTCCACCCCCAAGAATGACGACTCTCGCCCGATCTACGCCTGTGACACCGCCGAGGAGCATGCCCTTTCCGCCGTGGTCGTGCTGAAGGTAGGTGGCTCCGATTTGAGTTGCCATTCTTCCGGCTACTGCACTCATGGGTGCCAAGAGAGGAAGGGCTCCATCTTCGGTTTGAATGGTTTCATAAGCAATACCGACAATGCCTCTTTCCATCAGAGCTTTGGTGAGGCGGTCGTCGGCAGCGAGATGGAGGTAAGTGTAGAGAATTTGGTTTTCTCGCAGAAGGATGTACTCTTCAGGGAGAGGTTCCTTGACCTTAACGATCATCTCTGCCTTTTCATAAACTTCTTTTGCTGTGCCTACGAGCGTGGCGCCTGCTTTGCGATAGTCCTCATCTGTAATTCCAACGCCCTGTCCGGCATTAGACTGAACAATCACTTTATGGCCAGCTGCCGAAAGGGCACGAACTCCGCCGATCACCATTCCGACACGATTTTCTTTGTTCTTAATTTCTTTCGGGACGCCAACGATCATAATTTTATGCCTCTCTGATTAGGGTTCAACTCTCAGTCCGTCATACGCCAAAAATACCCCTTTGGGGAGAATTCTTGAGTATTCGATGTAATCAAAATCGTGACCCAGATGCGTTAAAAATGTTACCTTTGGGTTGATTTCTTTCGCAGTGTGCAGGGCTTTCTCTAGATTAAAATGTGTATCGTGTGCTTCGATCCGAACGCAATCCAAAACGAGATGAGTGATTCCCCGTAGCTTTTGAAGAGAATGGTCGGGAATGTTACTACAATCAGTAATATAGGCGAGGGGGCCGATGCGATATCCGAC
>CAINWE010000296.1 GCA_903854365.1 Oligoflexia bacterium | reverse complement strand
GTGATTAAGATTAACCTCGCGCTGAAAAAACAATCTGGGACTGGTCAGGTAGCGACTAATTTTCTGCTGAGTAACCGGTTGAAGACTTTGTCTTTTGATGAAGTGAAGGAACTGCCGATTCGTAAAATTGCGGTCCCAGTGATTGCAGGACTCTTGGCATCCCAGACGTTAGATCATTATCAAGCAGTAGAATTGGAAAGCATCGATCAGGTGATTCAAAAGGTGAACTCTGAGGTCGATGGACTCCAGAGGGAGATCAAGAAGTTTGGCTCGAACGAGGCTCTGCAAAAGGAAGTTGATGGTGATCTCAAAAGTGTGGGTTTGAAATTGGACGTGATTAAAGGGCTGATTTCGGTAAAAACAGGGGCCTTAAAGTTGGCAACGTTCGTATCTCAATCGATTCCCAACGAAGTCTGGTTGAATCAGTTCTGGGCGGATGCTGAAGGAGTTCGGCTGCAAGGACTGGCATCTGGTTTTGGTGCTTTAGCTGATTTTGTAAAAAGTTTGAATGAGGGCGAAATTTTTTCTGGCGCAGAGTTGACCTCGAGTCGTCAGGAGTCGGGAGCTTTGGGTCAAGATCTCACTCATTTTGAAATTAAGGCAAAAAGGAAGCAGAAGTAAGTGTTATCAAAAATTAATGAGATCATCGCAAAAGTACCGATTACTATTATCGCTCTCTGCTATTTCGCTTATTTAGGCTATTTGCAATACGATTTCAAAACAAGTGATCAATCGACTCTTGCGCTTAAAAATAAGGATCTCGAGGATACAAAAAGAAAACGTGATCTACTGCAAAAAAAATTAGCTGCGGTAACTGAATTTTCAAAAAATGTTGATAAGCGTAAACGAGATCTAATTCAGTCGGTGTCTGAATTGCAGTCGTTAAAAGATGCAATTCCGGAGAGAATTGATTTGCCGGTTTTGATGAAGGTGCTTTTTACAGAAGCTAAAAAGGTGGGCTTGAATCTGCAAGAAATTACCCCCGGGGCTGAGGTCCGAAAAGAATATTACGCTGAGCAGAGTATTGCAGTGAGTGTTGGAGGAACCTATCATCAGATTTTAGGCTTTTTTGATCGCCTTGCCAGTTTAACTCAGATTATTCAAGTGGATACGTTTGAGCTGGGTCCCGCTCGCGGGAATGCAGCGAGTAAGTCGGGGTTAGAAGCTAAAATCAGTGTCAAGTTTTATCGCTATCTGGGGACTGCGGTGGACTCTATAGGTAAGCCTGTCGCTGCTCCCTCTGGAGCACCGGTTGGAGCTCCTGCCGTCACTCAGCCTCGTGTGGTTGCCAATAGTTCGAGTAATTCTCCCATGGGAGGAGTGCATCCATGACGGGCGTGAATGTCGTAATTCAGCGTATCATCAAGACCGTACTGAAGGGGGGCGTGATTGGCTCGTTTCTCCTCTTCGCTAGTTTAACTCGGGTGCTTGCAGATCTTCAGCCAGTGCAGAAGTCAAGTGAGCCATTGGTCGAGGATTCTCTGTCTCGGTTTCTTCAGGAGATTGTTACACTTCGAGACCCTTTTCGAGTGCCGGAGTCACGACGGGTGAGTCAAGAACAAGAGCGGGTCTTACAGCCGATTGAGCAATATCCTCTTGATCGCTTCAAAGTGGTTGGAATTTTGACTGGGCCCGATCGTCTGAGGGCTTTGGTGGCGGCTCCGGATGGAAAAACTTTTCCCGTAGGTGAACGTTCGCGAATTGGGCGAGCCGGGGGAGTGGTTCAAAAGATTCTTGAAGATCGGGTCGTCGTTAAGCAAAAGACAATCGATCCATCTGGGGTCGTGAAGTGGGAGCAGGTCGATCTACCTTTCGCTTCGGAGCAGTCCGCGGAGGAGAAGCCGGGCGAGAAATTGGATTCTGGGCTGAGGGTGAATTATCCCTAGCTAAAGGAGAAAGTATGGCTTTCCAAAATAGGCGTTGGACGACCTTAGGCATTTCAAGTCTTGCAGCTCTTTTTTCGTTGGAAGGGTCAGGGGTGACGGCGGATGAGGCCTTGCCAGTCGGTCCTAGCGGGCCTGCTGATGTGACCGGCGCAGCGAGTGCGATTGCTCCGTCGGGCAAGTCCTTAGAAGGAGAGATGGCTGGAGATGCCTCAGGCAAGCCGGATCGGATTTCGGAGATGCTCACCAGTCGCGCGATGCAGAAATTTACGGGCAAGCCGATTACCTTGAAGTTGCAAGATGCCAATGTCGCGGATGTGTTTAGGTTGATTGCTGAGGCGAGCGGATTTAACGTCATTTTAGGAAAAGACGTGGCGGGCAAGATCACCCTTTCCCTTGAGGAGGTGCCGTGGGACCAGGTGCTCGACATTGTGTTAAAAACATTGGAGCTTGGAGCCGAGCGCAATAATAATATCCTGCGGATCGTGACTTTAAAAAATATCGCTACAGAAAAGCAGCAGGAACTTGCGGCCAGTCGGGCGATCAAGCAGAGTACTCCCAAAGTCACTCGGATTTTTCCAGTGAGTTATGCTTCGCTTAAGGATTTGGTGGGGACGCTGCAGAAATTTTCGTCTCAGGGACCTGCTTCTGGGTTGCCTAGAATAGCCGACGGTGGGATGTCCTCCGAAGATGCTGCTATCATTCAGGCGGATGATAGGACAAACAGTGTCATCGTGTACGATATCCCGGAAAATATTGAAAAGATGAAAAAGGTCATTGAGCTTTTGGACACTCAAACTCCGCAAGTGATGATTGAGTCTAAGGTGATTGAAGCGAGTGAATCTTTTGCAAAAAGTCTATCTGGAAATTTGGGAATCGGAGACACGGGTGTTGCGGCTTTTGGGAGTTTTGCTGGAGGTAATCCCGTAGAAGCCCTGGTGGGGAGTCCTGGGGTTTTTGCGAATGGGGCAGCGATTTCTGGGCAGTCGGGCACGGCTTCTGCGGCGAATGGTACGTTTGGGTTTTCACCGAACTTGAGCTTTCTCAGCTCGACTTTGAGGTTGAATGCTGTCCTCGGGATTGGTGAGAACGAGAGTCAGTTGAAGGTGATGGCTGCTCCAAAGACCGTGGTGTTAAGTAAGCAAAAATCTTCGATTCTATCGACTACCCCTGTTTTGACTCCGTCGGTTACGACCTCGCCAGGGAATGGGACTTTGCCGGCCCTGACCGTTAACCAGGCTAATTTGGGCCTTACTGTGACGCCGACCGTGACCAATGATGCCAGTGTCTTAATGGATTTGGAGGTCTCTAAAGATGTCCCGGAGGCTTTGGCGGGTGGGAGCGCAGTCGCTCAGAGAAATATCAAAACTCAGGTGCTAGTGGAAAGTGGTACGACTCTGGTGATTGGGGGAATTTATACGATGAATTCCAATCATACTGCTTCTGGATTTCCTATTCTCAGAAATCTTCCGGTCATTGGCTGGCTTTTCGGTAATGAGTCGTCGACCGACGACCGCTCCGAACTGTTGATTTTTGTGACGCCTAAAATTCTAAACACCAAAGATATCTTTAAAGGGGGAGCGACTTGAGAGCTAAAATTCCGACCAAGTTGCAGCCGCTCATTTATGAGTATCTTAAAAAATTTCAAGAGGATCCCACCTCTCGCGTTTTTGCGCCCCTGACGGAGGCCTATCGCAAGGCCGGCCTGGTGGACGAGGCCATTCAGGTGGCCCGAGAAGGGCTTGAGCACCATCCCCGCTTTATGGGGGGGCGCGTAGCTCTGGCGCGTGCACTCTTTGATAAGAAGCGCTACGAAGAGGTGATCGCAGAGTTGTCTCCGATAGTGCAAGATGTTCCCGACAATCTCGTTGCCCAGCGCCTTTTGGCAGATTCTTATTTGTCTCAAGGGCGATTAGCAGAAGCTTTGAGCTCTTACAAGGTTTTGCTTTTTTTTGCGCCTCAGGATCTTGAGGCGGCGAGAATGGTGCAGGAGTTGGAAGTTCAGGCTTATGAAAACGGCACCCTCGTTTTGAGGAGTGACGTCGGCTCTCAGCAGATGAGTCGCATCGAGCGCATTGAATGCCTTCAGGAACTGTTGCAGAAAGTAGAGCGATATCGGATGAGGACCCAGTTAGCGGGTTGACAGCGCTAAAAGGCTCGGGTACCTATGAGGGATGTACGCCACCAATCAGTTTCGAAAAGGTCTTAAGGTCGAAATAGAAGGTATTCCCTACGAGATCGTAGATTTCCAACATGTCAGCCCGGGTAAGGGGCGCGCTTTCACGCGGACCAAACTCAAAAATATGCTTAACCAAAACGTGATTGAACGAACGATTACGTCCGGGGATAAGCTGGACCGCGCGAACACAGAGGAAAAGGAAATGCAGTTCCTCTATCGTGACGCCGCCGGGTATAATTTCATGAATCAGGCGAACTATGAGCAGGTGACGCTTTCTGAAGATCAGCTTGGACAGACCAAAGATTTTCTTCAAGAGAATTTAGTCATTAAGGTCATGTACTTTAATGAACGGCCTATCGGCGTAGAACTGCCGACTTTTGTCATTTTGAAAATTGTTGAAACAGAGCCTTCCTTTCGTGGGGATACCGTGACGGGGGGATCGAAGCCAGCAAAACTAGAAACGGGTGCGACTGTCGCAGTTCCCTTCCACCTCAAAGAAGGCGATGTGATCAAGGTCGATACCCGTGATTACACTTATGTCGAAAAGGCGAATAAATAACGTGGGAAAAACGAAAGTGCTGAACTCCAAAAAAAAGAGTTCGAGTCGGGGGGCTGAAAGTCATTCCGCAGG
>CAINWE010000295.1 GCA_903854365.1 Oligoflexia bacterium | reverse complement strand
GGAGGCGCTGTCGCCTGAACCTCAGACGTAGTGCAGTTAATTTTGCTTCATTTCGAGATGAACGATTGCAGAGAATGATCAGTGCTTATGAGCGGATCTT
The DNA here is from genome assembly GCA_903854365.1 of Oligoflexia bacterium. Classification (GTDB taxonomy): domain Bacteria; phylum Bdellovibrionota; class UBA1018; order UBA1018; family UBA1018; genus CAINWE01. The sequence goes on along the minus strand of CAINWE010000295.1, from coordinate 1,942 downwards.
GCGGGTGGGGCGAGGCGTGTATCGCTATCGAACGCCGGATGATTTTGGGATTCCAAGAACGACGTTCACAGTTTGTTCTTTTTGGATGGCCGACGCTCTCTGGGGTGCAGGGCGCAAGTCTGAGTCAAGAGAGTTGTTCTCCTCTGTTATTCATCAGGCCAATCACTTAGGACTGCTTTCGGAGGACATGGACCCAGAAACGGGGGAACTCTGGGGTAATTTTCCACAAACTTATTCTCATGTTGGTTTAATTCATACTGCGATGCGGATTTCTCGGAGCTGGGATGAGGCGTGTTAAGTCGCATAGACGGTCGAGGGCTCGAGCAGGCGGGCTTGGCACCTGGGTTGCACAATAGCTGACCGACGAACCAACCTAGTTTAGCGAGGATAAAAAAATGAAATCCTTCCCAGCTCTTGTTCTATTGGCGAGTACCTTAAGTGTCATGGTTTTAGGTGAAGCGAAGAGTTCTGCTGCTGAAATTGTGCAAGCCGGTTCAGTGAATCGGGCCAATTTGTGGGGCCTTCCGGGAGCATTTTTTGGACCTCTGGGTGGTCTAGGGTTTGGCCCTACTTTTGGATTCAATCCGTTTTATAGTCCTTTTGTTGGAACTCCGCTGCCGCTCCCGTTGCCGTTGCCAGGACCGATGCTCGGTGGGCTACCTCCCTTTGGAGCTCCCGGATTGCCAGGCTATGCGGGCTATCCCGGTCTGCCTGGATATGCGGGGATGATGCCGGGTTACGCAGGTTATCCGGGCGCACCTGGGATGGTGCCCCCTGCAGTCGGGGCTTATGGTCAAAAAGGGACGACGATGGCTGGCCAAAAAGGCGGTCAAAAATCAGGTCAGAAGGCCGCCACCGTGGCTGGTCAAAAAGCGGGGCAGAAGGCCGGTCAGAAGGCCTAATCTAGCGACCATTGCAGAGATCAGAAAATCTCCGGACCTGGAGTCCGGAGATTTTCTAAAAACCAAGAAGGGTCATGAGACCGAGGAGTAGGTGCAATCGGGATGGGGTCTTAAACCCCCCATCCCGGTTTTTATTTGCTTTCAGAATTGGGTACTTGATAGGGGGAGTAGTTATCGATCAGGCTTTTTTTAGTAAACGGTAGCGTTCAGCAACAAGGCAGAGAATTGAATGAAGAAGTGCAGTCAAGATACGGTTCACCGATTCTTCAAGATACGATTTCTTGCTCAATTCCTAGCGACTGCATACCTGGCCTATTTTTTTAGTCCAATTCAGTCAGTAGAAGCAAACCTTGATCGTGAAGTCAGGACTCTCATCTGTATGCTTTCTCAGGAGTACAAAGAGGGGCACCCTGTTGTGACCCGGGAACAGCAAATTCGAGCCTACCGAGAAGTCGCTTGGATGGCTTTGGATTACCTTCCTTACTTAGAAGGCGCTTCTCAAGAGAGCATACGCCCGTTCGTAGATGTCTTCGTATCGATGGCAAAAAATGGTCCTTTTCCCGCAGAATCTTCTCATTTTTGTGGTTTCTTTCAATGCCCGCTTTACTCAGGCTCGAGCCACTTACTGAATGTACTAGAAGGTCAATCGGATCGGCAGCCGCTTGCCTGCTCTGCGTCGGCATCCATTGACAAACTTTGGTCAGGGGTTGCAGAGCAGTCTGGGTCATCCGAGAGCTGAAGTACTCCAGCGGGCTCTGGGCCTGAGTAGCAAAGGTTGGCCGGAGTATCAAACCCCTGGTGAGACGGCTAGGCAAATCATCCGCGGGTCGCAGCTCGGCAGGAGTGGATTTCCGTTGCTGCTGTCGATCGGTTCGGTTACCAGTGGATTTATGGATTTCCCCACAAATACTGCTCAACCTCCCGCAATCTATCATCAACTCGAAATGTCTGGGTTAGAATCCGGTGCGCCAGCGTCCGCAGCGCATATTCCAGGGCCGGGTAATGGTGAAGTTCGACTTTTGAGTCGAGGAGAATGGGTG
>CAINWE010000294.1 GCA_903854365.1 Oligoflexia bacterium | reverse complement strand
CCAGAGGGGACGTTATGGCCTTGCTCCCAAGCTCGAATAGTTGGGGCTTTGACGTTGAGTAAAATAGCAAACTCAGTCTGACTGAGCTGGAGGAGATCCTCTCGGAGATGTTTGATCTTACGGGAATTCCAGCTATGAGGGGGTGCTGGGAGTTCTCTCACTTTGCCTTGGAGCTTCTTCCCTCCTCGGCGGTGTTCAAGTACTTCCTGGAGACCATCAATGAGTTCTTGTTCAATAGTTGCCTTTTTACGCATCATTTAAATTCTCCTATGCTTCCTTCTTAATTTCAGCAACGAGTTGAGCCACCAGTTTCTTCCCTTGCGGCGACAAATCATCAGCTTCGTCTTTACTATAGAAAACTATTAGAAAAGTTTCCTCGCGAGCAGGCAGGTCTAAATACAGGACGCGAAAACCGCCACGCTTACCTTTATGCCGGGCGGGATCCTCGATTCGGAGCTTCCGAATCCCGCCAGTCCCCTGGACAAGGTCTCCAGCCTCAGGGTTTTTCAGTATCTCTGCCTCAATTCTGCGAAGTAGAAAGTCACTTCCCTTTGTATCTAGCTTTTTTGAAAACCCATGAGTCTGAAAAAATAAACGTCGCATTTATAATATCTAATATTACATAATATCAAATATTAGTCAATACTGTGAGCAAGGAACAATTCCGATTAAAGCTCGGTAGCTTTTGCTGGCTCCTGGGGAGTCTCAGTATTCCCCGCCACGAGTAAAGGTCCAGAACTAGAGTAACCCCAACTCCGGTTTTCGATAGCTCCACCCCGGATAACCTCAATGCAAAACTCGAAACAAGAGGTTTAACCGAATCCGTGGTAACCGTTTGAGCACTTTTGCTGTGCTGCGGCGTGAGTCGGTGTCGGAAGTGCGGGCGTGTGGTGGAGTGAGACTAACCTAGGATGCTTTCTTCAACTCTTCCTTAAGCACTTCGCGGATTGCCTCCCGGAGCGCTGGATCAATCTGCTTGCCAAAAATTGACTCCCTTAACTTCTCTCGCATCAGAGTTTGGTATTCACCGTGGGACGTGCCTTTTGCTGCGTCTTTGAAGGCCATCAAAACATCGTCATCCACGAAAAGCGAGATTCTCACCTTTGACTTCTTGGCATCGAAATCTCCTGGTGGAAGGACGTCTTTTTTACCGTACTTAATCTTACTTTTTGTCATGATACTCCTCCCACTTAGCCATTAACTCATCCCGATCGTGACGAACCGCTTCCAATATCTTCCGCATGTCATTCCTGCTGAATCCTTTATTCGTGAGGATATCAAACGTCTCGAGATGAGATTCGTGCCTCGCAGCCACCTCCGACGACGTGGCAATGAGGCATATGTTTATGGGACCTCTCCCGTAGCCTGATCACGAGCGAGAATCCGTCTTGATAGACTACTGTTTCCATATGCTTAACATATGCTTTATAGGCACATCTGTCAAGACTCCTTAAGCAGACCCTAATTCACCCGCAAAAATAACCGATCAAACGATCCATCAGCACTCCTGACCCGGTAATACCCGCCCCCCTGTGACACGGTATACACACCGGGATTGAGCGATCGGGAGCAGGAGCCATGCTCACTCGTTGCTGTAACCATATGAGAGGATAGAATCGTAAACGTTGTGTCGGTGACGATTGCAGGAACGCTAATCGGTTCCATCACAGCGGTGAGCCACTTCTGCTCATCAAAAACACACTCCACGCTGATTTGAATCCGGTTATCACGAATATAGATTCTCTCTCTAGTAATCCCGTCAGTCCTTGTCTGCAAGTTCGTATCAAGAAGGGCTGGGATACGGTCACGAGCAGGTTCAATGGTAATGCCGTCAGCACCGGCGGAAACCTTTACGTGACAGCCAATCAGACTCAGGGCAAGCAATCCAGGCATGAAATACTTCATAACAAGAACACCCCATGCTCCACTTTTCGCCTGTTAATCAATCCAGGACTGGGCTTTCCGTCGATATAGACCCAGCGTGAGAACTCAAATGCAGCACTGAGCATCTGTCCAGCGGTCAAATCCTTAAGTAGAGTTGAGAACTTGAATCGCTCGATCCCAATGTTGTAAACCAGCGATACGAGAGCAGCCATCTCAGTACCTGAGAGTTTCCGCTTAACGAGAATTTTAATCCTAGTTTCAAGATCAGAAACATCACGCTCTAGGTAATCCTCTGCATCTGCTTCGCTAATCTTCATTCCAGGCTCAATCTCTTGAGTCGTTCCGTATCCGATCGTCCAGACCGCTTTTGAGACATCCTTTCGGTGGGGATATGCCTCTACCTTCAACCCCTCGAACCTTTTTATCAAATTTAACGCCGTATCCATTGTAGTAGCCCCTATTTAGACCGGGCCACCTGGCCCTGAGCTCAAACACAGGAGTAGTACTAGGCGTATGACTATGACGAATGCCACCATCGAGGTGGTTACAGGTGTGCAAAGGCGGCGGTGGTCGCCAGCAGAAAAAAAGGCTTTGGTTGACGAGACTTACGAGCCAGGAAAAACGCTTTCCTATGTAGCCAGGAGGCATGGTATTCAAGCCAGCCAACTGTTTCATTGGAGGCGCATGATGGAAAACGGTGCATTGACTGGGATCGACAAAGAGGAAGCTGTAGTTCCGGTAAGCAAAGCCAAGGAACTGGAACTCCGTGTTCGTCAGCTAGAGCGCATCTTAGGTCAGAAGACCGTTGAGTTAGAAATTCTTAAGGAGGCGGTGCGGATTGGTCGCGAAAAAAAACTCATCTCGCGGCAGCCATTGTCCGGCGTGGAAGGTTTCGAATAAGACAGGTGGCGCGGACTCTTGGAGTATCTCGCTCTAATCTCCAGGAAAGAGCCAAAGAGAGTCACAACGGCAAACGCTCTCGCTATTCAATGGTGAATGACGAGTTTTTGCTCCCGCTGATACGCGAGATGACCGATGCAAGGCCGACCTATGGCTACAGACGGGTAACTCAATTATTAAGAATTAGGCTAACACCCCTTGAAAAAGCGCCCGTAAACCACAAACGGGTTTACCGAATCATGAAGTTGAACGGACTTCTGCTCCAACGATATAGCGGAAAGCCCAATCGTACTCACGACGGAAAAGTTGTGACACTCAGAAGTAACACACGCTGGTGTTCTGATTCGTTTTCGATTCAATGCTGGAATGGCGATCGGGTGCATGTAATTTTTAGCCTCGAGACATGCGATCGAGAGGTCATTCGCCATCTCAGCTCTACAATCGGAGTCGATGGAGCAATGGCTCGCGACCTCATGGTAGAGTCTGTGGAAGCGCGATTCGGTCAGGTGAGTAAGTTGCCAGTCAGAGTTCAATGGCTTTCGGATAATGGCCCTTGCTACACCGCCAATGAGACCGTTCAGACGGGTCGAGCACTGGGTTTTGAGGTCTGCACCACGCCAGCGTACAGCCCTGAGTCAAATGGTGTGGCAGAGGCGTTCGTAAAGACGTTTAAACGGGACTATGTCTGGTCTGCCGACTTGACGGACGCGAGGACAGTGATGGCACAACTCTCTAAATGGTTCGAAGATTACAACGAGAATGCCCCTCACAAGGGGCTAAGAATGCTATCGCCTCGGCAGTTCAGGCGACAGCAAGAGGAAAAACTAACCGGCTAAGTGGTCCGGTCTTGACGGGGCAACTCCAAATCTAAGGCGAATAGGTGTAGAAGATTAGAGAGAAGCTGAATTCATGTTCTACTTAGTTCAAGAAATAAAGTATTCCAGTAGATATTGAAAGACGCCGCAATTTTGACTTATTTTATCGCCTTTCATTTGTTTAAAGTGTGAAAGCAGTGTATCGTGCGCCGTATGATTTTTATTTCTTATTCAAGGGGTTTGTTTGGGTTTTTGTTTTTTTTGGGCATTACTGTTGCTGGGCTTGAATCGCAATCTTTTGCAGTAGAAATCAATTTGGTAAATAGTCGTTTTTCATTTTATTTCGATATCCCGAAAGTTGGCGATTCAGCCTCGTTTGATCCAGTGAAGTTTCAAAAAGCATTCAAGGATGATTTGTCACTAAGTAATCTCCGGAAGGGCAATGACGGCTTTGAAATTCTGTCAGACCTTCTCCGACGCGAAGGGGGTGAGGGTTTTAGATTCTCGAGCGTGACAGTGAGGGTCGCTGACAACAGCGATCCTGCGAGACGAGAGTGGATGCTCATCAGCGATGCGATCTTTTTGTTGGGTGATTCATTGTTAGCCCCTGCTTCGGCCAGTGCTCCGATGGATAGGAAATGGATGGAAAAGTTTTACGGGGGATTGACTGATTTTGCGGTTGCAGCCCAATACCGGACTAAGCAGGAGTTGCTAAAAAATAACTCGATTGAGTACCAATATGTCGTTGTCCAGGTTCTCCAAAGTGCAATGGGCAGGCCCGGTGTTTGGCTCCGAGAAGTATTGTTTCGCCCTGACAAAGTTTACGAATTTCTGGTGAAAAAATTTGAAAATAATTCCAGGAGAGACGGTTGGAAATCAAGTTATTCTGATTTTGCCAATTTTTTTAAGATTCTTAAGCAAATGAATGAGAGTTTTAGGGGTACAGGCTCTGACCTCGCTAAAGCCTTGCAAGACTCTCTGGACACGCTCTCATGGCTCATGGCGATCCCCTTGGAAAACTCGAAGGAAAGAATTGCCTTTCGCGAAGCAGTGAGCCCACAGGGTGGTTCATCTCCTGAGCAGTGTTCAGAAGTGAGTGCGGCGTTGCAAAGTGCCGAGACTAAACTGAAGCTGGCTAAGGATCTGGCGACCCAATTGCTGCAAAAGGAGAAAAGCGCTGCAGCGCCTGTAGCAAGTGTTCTTGAAGCTGAAGCAGGCGATGGGCGTCGAGGCCGCTGGCGCGGAGCAGGGGCTGGGCCGGTAGCAGTCGCTGAAGATGGACCTGAGTTAAACTGCGATGCTCTTCTGAGTATAGAGTCCGATTGGACCGGCAAGGCGGAGTTCAAAGTCGAGCTCAAGCGCTTCTGTGCTGAACTGAAGGAGCTAACAAAGGGGAGAAGGGAAAGCGACAAAACGTCGCTGTCGTGCCATAAGAAGCAATTCAAGAATTACAAAACGGTCATGCGAGACAAGCTTGTGGCTGCCCTGGAGCCCGAGGTAGACCGGTCGTATCCGGTAAGCGCCCCTGATGCTGCGGCTGCAGGCGGAGCTTCCTCCGAAGCTGGCTTGTCGGGGCTGCTTCAGCTCATTGAGGGAGCTCGGGGGTTTCTCAAGATTGCCCGCGGCGATGATTCTGAGCCCGCTGAGGGTTTTCATGCAGGCGCTGCGGTTCAAATAGCGACACGCGTGGCTCAAGCTCTGCAGGGTCTTGGAGAAGAACTTGGCAATGCGGTAGCAGTGATGCGTTCACTGGATGGCAGCCCGGTAAGCTCTGCGGGAAAGTCTTCGTCCGATGACGACTGGACGGCCTGGAGAGATTCTGTCGTCGCTCAGTGGAACAGTCTCCCCAAAGCCTGGAGCGACAGGCTATTAAAAGTAGAGAAGTATAGAGAAATCCATCATCGGCTCTTTCCCCAAGTGGGATTGCCTTTGGTTCAGACTCAGTCCGGCGAAGCTCAGCTGCAAGCGGCAGCTGGGGCTGGCGAGTGGCTTTCCGAGCTCTCAGAGGTGCAGAAGGTGGCCGCACAGATTGCCGCAGGTAATGTTTCTGTTTGGAATTTTAGCGGTGATTTACTCAGTCAGATCTCAGGTTCAGATCCTGAGCACTGGGGCGAACTCTTTGCGGTTGTTAAAACTGTTCGACAGGGTAAAGGGGGAAGTCTTCCTGAGCCCAGGTTATTGAAGGATCTTTGGCCGGTGGTTTTTCCGCAAGGCCATGCGAGCCTTTTGGATCAATGGAACTCGGACGGGATGGATGGCGTGCCCCTGGCTCTTGAGGTGATCGAGAGTCTTTCCGAAAAGTACAAAAATCGCTTGTTAGCGCAAAAGGTGGTCATCTCTTTTATCATGCTGAGTAAACACGCCGATTTCAAAGATCTGGGTGCGAAATTGCTGGAGACGTTGGAAGCTGCCGGCTCAAAGAGTCAGGGAGGTGCAGGCTCTGGAGGCAGCCCTGATGGTATTGCTTCCGGTGGTGCTCGGTCTGCTAAGCCTTCGGCTTCTCCTTTCGGTTCTGGCAATGGGGAGGCGAGAACGCCTGAGATCGCTGATCAGGAGGTGGTTTTTCAGGCGCAGTGGCGGAATGTGATGGATGATCGGCTTTTGCGGGAGTTCATTAAGGGCATTCTAGCGGCCAACGGTGCTGATGCTGTTGGTGCTGTATTCAAAAATGACTATTCCTTGCTCTTGCTGAGGCTTGAAAGGTTAGCCGATATAGCTCCTGATCTCTTCAAGTTTTCGAGCGAGAATGGACGTTTTAAACTCATGAATCGATCTAACGAAACGACGGTCGGCACCCATAGTACTCATGCGAAATGGGCCTCAGAAGGAACAATAGCTCCTGGTTTTCTAAATGAACTTAAAGAATTCTTTGTGGCAGCAAGCGAAGTCCTTCACTGATGGCTCGATGAACGAGATGTTGTACTTTCAGTCCAAATCTTGGGGTAACTCCTGCTGATCTCTCAAGTTCTGGTGTCGAGCTGGGTGGGGTCAATCTCTATCTCAAAGTGATTTTTGTACACGCGTTCGCGGCAGAGTGGGCAAATAGATCGTATCTTCGGAT
>CAINWE010000293.1 GCA_903854365.1 Oligoflexia bacterium | reverse complement strand
TAAATGATGCTGTCGATAAGGCTGATGCAAAGGGTGTAGCAGATACACTCATTCTCACCTCAGACGCAGCTCTGATTGTGAATGTGAAAAATCGTACGGTTATTACTGCGATCGATCGAAACTCGATGTCAGGAAATGTCTTTACGAATATTGATGGAGCGGTTTTAGTGTAGTTGAGTTTGTTTAGGCTGGACCCGTAGAGGGAAGCCTATCTGGTCCCGATTGATTGACGGACCGGAAATGAGTCTCGAACACGAATGATTGGCGCAAGGAGGCGTCTCTATGGGTATCTTAGGATCTCTTTATACAGGTTTGTCAGGTTTGAATGGGCAAAGCGAAGCAATGTCCATCTATGGCGATAATATTGCTAATGCAACTACGATCGGGTTTAAGACCAGTCGGCCGGAGTTTACCGACATGATCTCGAAATCGCTTCGTGGTCTTGCTGGCGGTAATCAAATCGGTTGCGGTGTTCACCTTTCGGCAGTTAATCCCATTTTATCCCAGGGTTCGATCAGTCAGACTGATTCTGCCACGGACTTGGCCATTACGGGCGACGGCTACTTCGTCATGAATGGAGCTGATGGCCAGTGCTACAGTCGAAATGGAAGTTTTCACTTCGATAAAGAAGGAAACTTGATCAATAACGATAACTATCGGGTCATGGGATTTCAGGCGGATGAGAACGGAAAGATGACCTCCAAGTTAGGTGAAGTGGGTATTAAGAGAACAGTAATCGACGCAAAGAAAACTAGCGAAGTGAAATTGAATATGAATCTGGATTTGCGCGCGGATCTTTCCAAAGTCTTCGATCCCGCTAATCCGGACGCTACTTCTCACTTTGGGACGGGCGTGACGATTTTCGACAGTGCGGGAACCTCGCATGTTACAACAGTTTACTTCAATCGGACTGCCGACGGTGTTTGGACTTGGCGAGCGATGGTCAAAGGGGATGAAGTCGCTGGTGGTAAGAAGGATGAAATGATCGAATGCGCCAAAGGCAAGTTACTCTTTGACGGGGACGGCCGGTTGAAGGAGCAGGTCACCGAGAAGTCCTCGTTTACTTTTACGAAGGGCGCAAAACCAGATCAAATGGTCCGCTTCAACTTTGGGGATGATAAAATGCACGGAGGTCAGGGCCTTCAGGTGACTCAGTACGGGTCAACCTCAGAGGCTTATAAGACGATTCAAGATGGCTTCACGGCAGGTACTCTCGCTGGGATGACATTCAATGATGACGGTTCTTTGACGGCGGTCTATTCGAATGGCGAAAGTGTGAACGTCGCCCAAATTGCGCTAGCAAAGTTTGAAAATCCTGAGGGGATGTTCAAAGTTGGTCAAAATCGGTTGAGGGAAAGTCGTAGTTCCGGCCAGCCGACGATTGGGACGCCTCAAAGTGGAGGTCGTGGTCGTGTATCTTCAAAGACCCTTGAAGCCTCTACGACCGACGTCGCTACCGAACTCATCAATCTGATGCAGGCTCAAAGAAACTTCCAGGCTAATAGTAAGGTAGTTACCACTTCGGACGAAATGCTTCAGGAAGTTATTAATCTAAAGCGTAATTAGTTTTTTAAATTCACATAATTAATTTAAAAATCCCGATGGAGCGATGAGTAATCATCGTTTCTTCGGGATTTACTGCTTGCCTAAGTTACCTCGAGCGTAGCAAAATAGAGAATATTGCTGGAGGTAATGCTTAATGTCTTCGGAAAACAGTAGTGACTCAGGGGCGTCTGCGACTTCGTCGACTGGGCCATCTAGTGGCGGCGGTAAGTTAGTCATTATTTTGTCTGTGGTCAATCTGCTGGCTACAATCGGGATGCTTACCGTTCTCTTTTTAAGTTTTAAGAAGGAGAAGGAACGCACTGCGGTCGAAGATATTGCAATCCAAACTGAGCACGAGGATAAAAAAGAAGGCGGACACGGCGAAGGCGGACACGGCGAAGGTGGCGAGGGCGGAGAACACGGTGGAGCAGGCGGAGGAAAAGCTCAGGTCTCCAAATCCAACGAGCGTATGGTCGCCCTGGATCAATTCACCGTCAATTTGTCAACCCCAGGGAGTAATAGTCCCAAATTTGTTCGAGTGAACATCTCCTTAGAAGTCCCGAATGATGATACTGAGGGCGAAGTTAGTCAGAAAAATCCCCAAATTAGAAATGCGATTATTGATTTGTTTAACAGTAAGAAGCCTTCAGACCTGTCGACCGTGGACGGAAGAGAGTATCTTAAGGAAGAAATCAAGAGCTCACTCAATAGCTTTTTAATTAGTGGCAAGGTTAAGGGAGTTTTTTTTACGAGCTTCTCCCTTTCAGGTTAGGTTTTTAATGATCTCTGGGCAGGATGCTCCGAGATAAATTTGGCTAGGATGGCTGAAGATGGCAGACGCATTAACACAAGAAGAAGTCGACGCACTTCTTAACGCAGTAGCCGGTGGTGATAGTACTCGTGGTCCTTCTGCGAGTTTCGAAGACGCTAAGCCGGTTTCTGCTCTGGGCTCGGTGACCGAAGCTAACCCAGACGTTCAAGCGCTGCCCTTCGATTTAACGAATCAGGACAGAGTCATTCGCGGCAGAATGCCGACGCTAGACATTATTTACGAGAGATTTATTAGGCTGTTTAGGATGTCGCTCTCGAATTCATTAAGAAAAATTGCTGCGATCAGTATTATTTCTACAGATTTAGTAAAGTTTGGTGAATTCGTTAATACGCTGCCGATTCCTAGTTGTATGTGTATTATGCGCTTTGAGACTCTGCGTGGTCCTGCAATTTTTGTTTTTGAGTCCAAACTGGCCTATGCGCTTGTAGATAGTTTCTTTGGCGGTACCGACCGGCCTTACACGAAGATGGAGGGTAAGGAGTTTACCCGCATTGAGTTGTCAATTATGCGTAAGGTAATGGATTTGGCAATTAAGGACTTAGAAGAAGCCTGGTTGCCAGTTCATAAAGTGGATGTCGCCTACGTGCGGACTGAAGTCAATCCGCAATTTGTTGGGGTTGTGCCACCGACCGATGTCATCGTTTCCACTACCTTCGAAGTGGAGTTAGAGAACGCGAGTGGAACTCTGGTTCTTGTGGTCCCTTACGCGACCTTGGAGCCCATTAAAAATAAGCTGAACTCGTCGTTTCAAACTGAAATGGATCACGCAGATCGAGAGTGGACCCAAAAGCTCGAGGAGCATTTGCGTTCCGTAGATGTGGAGGTCCTGGTGAATTTAGGCTTCGCATCAATTACGGTGGGAGACTTAGTTAACCTAGAAGTGGGTGATATTATTCCGCTTGGACAAGATGCAGACGGAGAGCTCAAGCTCACGATTGAGGGTGTTCCAAAGCTCCATTGTTTGCTCGGGGTGTCTCGAGGGAACCGAGCTGTTCAGATTACTCGAATGGTTGACGTGAATTAGGAGGGGGAAATAGCATGGCTGACGCTGCTTCAGAAAATGATATGAGCTTGGGTAATATGAATGCCGCTTTCTCGGGTGGCGGCGCTGCCGGTCCAAAGGACGCACCTAGAAATAATGGCCCAGCGATTCAGTCTCTCGACTTTATTTTAGATATCCCACTTAAGGTTACCGCGGAGTTAGGGCGCTCGCGCATGGCCATTCGCGAGATCTTGCAACTCGGCCAGGGCTCCGTGGTGGAGTTGTCGAAATTCGCTGGGGAGCCAATCGAAGTTTTGGTGAATGACAAGCTGATTGCCCGTGGTGAAGTGGTTGTCGTGAATGAAAAGTTCGGTATCCGCCTCACAGATATTATTTCACCTGTAGAACGAATTGAGCAGCTCAAATGACCAGTTGGAAAAGAATTCTAGCGAAGTCCGCACTGGGTTTCCTCATCGGTAATTGCTGTGCTCTTGCGGTGTTTGCCAATACCACTTTAAAGCATCTAGATGTGAAGGATGGAGAAGAGGTGAGTCTCTTATTCGACAGTAAGGTCGAAGGAAGCCGAATCACTACCGAGTATTTGAATGACATTATTCAGGTATCTCTCACCGCCGCAAGCGTCTATCCGGCTAAAGTCAAGGCATCGGCGGAGGGGGCGATTTCTAAGGTGTTCGTTTACCAGTACACTCCCAAGGTGGTGCGTTGTCGGATTTCGGTACGAGGCCTTGCTGAGACTTACAGAAGGCGCTTTCAAGTGAGCACCGCTGGGCGCACCCTTCGATTAAAAGTTTCTGAGCCAGTCGCATCCAGCAGTCAGGCTTCAGATGTGTCTGCAGTCAAGGAGGCACAAAAAAATGGGCTCGAGGCTGCCAAAGTAGCCTTAACAGGGGAAGAGGAGCAGAAGAGGCTTCAAGAGAAAGTGCAACAAGCTCCGCTGTATCAAGATTCTAAGGCGGAGAAGTCCAATGCAAAACATGCGGCTGTCTTGGGCGGCGCTAAGCCTTTGCCGTCGTTCGGTGGAGTGTTTTTGAAATTGTCCCTCGTGGTGGCCGTCTTTCTCTTGATCGCACTAGCGCTCAAGAAAATGAACCTCTCCAAGCGAGGTAAGAGTTCTGGAATTATGTCAGCAATTCAAAAAGTGTCTGGCCTCCAAATCGGAGCCCAGGAGAGCATGATTCAAGTCCTGTCGACTCAATATTTGGGACCGAAGAAGAGTATCTCTGTAGTTAAAGTGGCTGGGCGAACCCTCGTGTTGGGGCTTTCTCAGGACACGATTCAATTGATTACTGAAATTCCGGCTACTTTGCCTCCGGAGAATCAAGATGAGTTCGAGGAAGAGTCTATGGTCAGCCCTACGGCTGAAGCAGCCTCGTTTGCGGACTTTCTAGCCGGACAGGGGTCGAAGGAGCCTCCAACCCGCATGGCGTCTCAAGGCGTGAGATCGCGGATTAGGAGTCGGCTCGAGGGATTGAAACCATTATGAGAATGGTGAGAGTTCTCTTGATTGTCGGGGCGTTAGCGGTGACAGGTCAGGCTTCTGCCTTGGCTGAGAGCTCGTCGGCAGCCGGTAGCTTCATTCCGGGCACGTCTGGGCTGAGTCTGCCTTCTTTGAGTCTGTCATTTGCCGGACAGCAAAAGCCTGCAGAGCTAGTGTCGGTGATTAGAATCATTCTGATGCTGACGGTCCTGTCCTTGGCTCCGTCGATTCTGATGATGATGACATCCTTTACCCGAATTGTCGTCGTGCTGAGCTTCCTGAGGCAGGCTCTTGGCACGCAACAACTGCCCCCGAATCAGCTGATTGTGGGCTTGTCGCTATTCCTCTCCTTTTTTGTGATGGCGCCAACCTTTAGAGCCATATCGGCGAATTCGATCGAGCCTTATCTCAATGAGAAAATTGATCAGAAGGTTGCGTTCGATCGTGCGGAAGGACCACTGCGCGAGTTTATGTTTAATCAGACTCGAGATAAGGACTTAGAGCTCTTCTTGTCGCTATCAAAAGAGGCAAAGCCCAAGACCAGGGCCGATGTTGCGACCTATATTCTGGTTCCAGCGTTTGTGATTAGTGAGCTTAAGACGGCGTTCCAAATTGGATTTATGCTGTACTTGCCGTTTCTCGTGCTGGATATGGTTGTGGCGAGTGTCCTGATGGCGATGGGAATGATGATGCTACCGCCGGTGGTGATCGCCCTGCCATTTAAACTTCTCTTGTTTGTGATGGTGGATGGATGGGAGCTGATTGTAGGTAGTTTAGTCAAAAGTTTCGGTTGATTTGATGAATTGAGGTGAGCCGTGAATGAAGATCTACTGATATCGATGGCTTCGGAGGCGTTGAAAACGATCATCTATGTTGCAGGGCCTCTACTGTTTGCAGCTATGGTAGTCGGTATTTTAGTCAGTATTTTACAAGCTGTCACTCAAATTAACGAATCAACACTTACATTTATTCCAAAGATGGTTGCAGTGCTGGTCGTATTAACTGTAATGGCGCCATGGATGCTGGAGGTATTACAACATTATACAATTGATGTGTTAGGTAACGTGGGTAACGTAATTCACTAATGTCACTGTTTAATTTCAACATCGACGAAGTGGTGTCATTCTTTGTGGTATTGGTACGCTTTAGCGTATTGTTGAGCGTGCTACCTTTTTTTGGCGACAAGATGGTTCCTATGCCTATTCGGGTTCTTTTGTCCTTATCCATCTCTATTGTTCTTTTTCCAGTGCTGGTCGCTGGAAAATATATTCATATCCGAGATGCGAGTGTTTGGGGATCAAGTGCGGGTGGCTTAATTGGTACAATTGCTTTGGAAACTTTTTTTGGACTGGTTCTCGGTTTCACGGCTAGGCTAGCCTTTGATGGGATCTCATTCGGCGCTAACTTAGTAGGTAACTTTATGGGATTCTCATCTGCTAGTATGTACGATCCGCACCAAGAGTCTCAAAGCGAGGTCGTTGCTCAATTGCAAACTACATTGGCTATGCTTATTTTTCTCATGCTGGACGGACACCACCTTCTCTTGAAGGCGGCCATGGATAGTTACAAGATAGTTGGCATTGGTGGTATGGGATTCTATACTTCTGTGATTCACAGAATCACCCAAATGACAGCAGAAGTAATCACTTTAGGAATGCAAATTGCTGCGCCAGTGGCTGTTTCTATGTTTGCAGTAAATGTGGTTTTTGGGATCTTATCAAAAGCATTGCCGCAGTTAAACGTGTTTATGTTGTCGTTTGCAGTTTGCGCGCTCATTGGCTTTTTAGTTTTGTACTTGAGTCTAGATAACTTTCAGGCTGTTGTGAGGGGTGTGTTCGAGAAGATGGGAGACTCAATGTGGATCGTGATGCAATCCATCGCGAGTAGGAGATAGGCTTGGCAGACAACCAGGAAGAGCGATCAAGAGAGGATCTCACCGAAGAGGCGTCACCCTTTCGGGTCGAAGAATATCGCAGTAAGGGGATGGTTGCCCAGAGTAAGGAGCTGGTTGGCCTAGCGGTCTTGATCGCGGCCTGCGTCACCACTTATGCCGTCACGCCCAAATTTGGAGTAGATCTCGGTGATTTTATGCGGGAAGTTTTCCGCACGGATCTTTCCTCGCGTATGGATTTGAACTCGTCGAATTTGATGCGATCTTATCTCATGAAGTCCCTGATGCTCATGATCAGTGCTGGGCTTCCGATTTGCGGCATCGGCTTTGTAGTGGGAATTATTGCAAGCTTCGCCCAGACTGGTCCAATTTTTTCAGCGGACCCGATTACGCCTGACTTTGAGAAAATTAACCCTATCCAAGGTTTTCAGCGGCTTGTCTCGATGAAGCAGGCAGCTGAGGGGCTTCGGCTAATAGGTAAGATGGCCATTGTCCTTGTGGTTTCTTATTTCGTCATCAAGGCCGAGGTCCTCAATTCTCCTGGCTATCTTGGGGTTGACCTCGTATCCATCGGGGTTAATTACGGTAGGATAAGTAAGTCTATTTTCTTTATTTTGATTTTAATATTAGGTGTTTTCGCAGGCGTTGATCTCGCGCTGCAGAGAATGGAATATAACAAGAACGTGAGAATGACTAAGCAGGAGGCGAAGCAGGAGGCAAAGGAGAGGGAAGGGGATCCGCAGATTCGTGCACGGATTCGTGCTGTTCAGCGAGAAATGTCTCGGCGTCGGATGATGCAAGCCGTGAAGAAGGCGGACGTAATTATTACCAATCCTACCCATTTTGCCATCGCCATCGTTTATGAGAAGAGCAG
>CAINWE010000292.1 GCA_903854365.1 Oligoflexia bacterium | reverse complement strand
GCCCCCACTTCAGCAAAGCTAAGTGGTGGGAGCTGTCACAAACTGGGTTCTTGGATCATGACTATAGGAGTTACGATCAAAAAAATCATTTAGGCTAAATTTTCTGGCGATCAAGGTAAGTCTTTTTGCGGCGACTTGAGTGGCGAGCTGATTCTTGTCGGCTTCGATTTTCTCCCTTTCTACCCCGAGGCCAAAAACTTGCTTCAAGTAAAGGCGGGAGAGATTGGGCTTGGGATTGGCCGAGTCCACGCGGTAAATCTCACCATTGCTATAGCCCGCGATCCCGCGGGTTTCGCTGACGCCGCTCCCAGCAGCGAGTTCAGGATTGAAATAGATTTCAGCATTTTTCCATAGGGTACGGCCCAAAAATAGAGTCGACGTTAGGGAGGTTCTATTTTCATAGTAGCCGTGGAGACTGTTCTTACCTTCATAGGGTGATCGAAAACTCGGGTGCAGTTGGGTGACCGTCGTCAGCTGAAAGTGCAGGCTCCAGGTTTCGTCAGGGATGCTGTGATCTTGGGTGAGAATCGGTGGGTCTTGTAAAGAGAGTGTAGCGTGCGCTGGATTGGAGTTCTCTAAAAAAGCGAGGATTAAGTTGAGAACTACGGCGAAGGTCACGGAGGTCTTTTTCTGATTGAAACTCATCAGGAAAGACGATCGTTGAGGTTGGCCTCAGGTTCAACCGGTTTTTTGATGCTCTATGAAAAGGGGTGGTTAACTGGATCACGTTGATCCAAAATGTTCAGCCCTACCCCGATATGAGCATTCAAAAGTTCTCCATCTAGGTAGATCAGCTTAAACACTCTCGGCTCACAGTGAGCTCTGAGCGAAATCCCACGTCCATTACTGATAGGCCTTGAGGGGGGGGCAGGCTCAGGAGTTTTACGGGGTGGACAGCTTGGCGGATTTTTTTCGGCTTTAGAGGTGAGGAACCGGCGGAATCTTTATGTTTCCTAAAGCTTTCTGGTGGTTTTGTAGGTTTTCCAATGCTTTCTGTAAGTTGTTAGGTGATGCAGGTGACGTTGGCGAAGATGGATGGGAGTCCACTCTCGGTCTTGCGTTTGCGCTGATATTATGAATTTGCGCAGCAGCTCTTTCCTGAGGGCTAGCAGAGGGATCGATTGTTCGCACTCTCATGGCGCTATTGGAAGAGGTGTTTGAATGGTTTGAGCCTGTTGATGTTGATGTTGATGTTGATGTTGATGTGGGAGCTGCAGGTCTTTATGTGGTCGCTGATAAGTGAATGATTTTCTAGGTCTTTTTTATTTGCTCTCGAGCGTGAGATTGGGTGATGATTGCGGGTATGAAAAATGCCTTTCAGAAGATCGAACAGCGTCAGAAGCAGCTTGCTCGGAGTGCTTTTTGTGCGTGGTTGAATCAGGTTGGGTTGGATCAGGATGCTCTCCGTTTTGCTCCTTCCATGACTTATTTTGTTCTCGGTTTTCGGGATATCTTGGCGCTGGCCAAGCGAGAGCGGTCTGTGTCTGAGTCTGTTTCAGATTTAGACGAGTTAGATTTGGCGATTAATACTCATTGCGAGGAGGATCGCGAGCATTGGAAGTGGTTTCTGAGTGATATCGAAAAGCTGGGCTACCTGAATACGACGCCTGAGAAGTTTCTTTTTAGGATCTGGTCTGATGAGGAACAAATGCCGAGACGGATGATTTATCATATCACCCACCTCATTCAGAGTGAGACGGATTCTCGATTGATTTTAGTGATGATTGAGTGCTTAGAGGCGGCGTTCGCGGTGTTTATCGAAAGTCTCAAGCCCCAGTTGGTGAAGCGCGGATTTTACGAGAAGCTCACGTATTTTGGTCAAAAGCATGATTTAGGCGAACAGTCGCATGCGATGGGTTCTTGGATCGAAGATCAAGCGGCGGGTGAAAAGGGGTCCAAGAGTCATGTGCCCCATCCAGCATCTCACGAGGCACACGGGGATACGGTGGTTGCGCGTTTGGCGAGTTCGCCCTCTTCTCCCGAGCTAGAAAGTCAGGCAGCTCGATTAGTCGATTCGATTTTTAATCATTTTGAAATGCTTTTCGAGCATTGGCGCCGGGTTGCTCTGAGTTCCGGTGGTGCCGGTCTACCGCCAGAAGCGATTCAAAAGGATCGTCGCTAAGGCGCCGACGGAGATTCCAGACGAGAACAGGGGCGCCAGGGAGCTGGGCAGTGCTTGGATCCAGGTGGGTGGCATCACGCTCGTCAACACGGACAAAGCGACAGGAACTCCGACGATGACTTGATTTCTCGTGCTCCAGCCAAAAGTTTGCACTAAGCGGTAGCCGCTGGTGGCGATCGCCCCACAGGCGCCTAAGAAGACCCCGAGCATGGCGGGCGACGGGATTGCAGCTAAAAAATGGATCAATTTTGGAATGAGTCCGATGGCTAAAAGTTGGATGCCCACCGCGACTGCGACGAGTCGGCTGTGATTTTTGGTCATGGCGAGAATCCCTGCATTAGCCGCATAACCGGTCACGGGAGTCGCGCCAAAAAGAGCAGCCACCAGACACCCCAGGCCTTCTCCCCATCCTCCCCGATTGACTCGAGTTTCGTCGATGGTTCGGTTCATGACGGTTCCGACGACGTACCAAGTGCCAATGGTTTCCACGAGAATTACTCCGTAGACAAACGAAATAAAAAGGACCGAGCTAAGTTGAAATTGGGGTACGCCGAACGGTAGCCACCGGGGCCAGGAGATCCACTGGGTGCTCGAGTCTGGAGAAAATTCAAGCGGCCCGAATAAACTCATCAAGGCTGTCCCCGCAAGCAGGGCTAAAATCACGGATCCGGATTGCAACACGCCTTGCATTTGAGGGGATTTGAGCTGGAGCCGGGATAAGAACGTCAGAACCAAGCAGGTGACGCCGGCGACGAAAAAATTGGAAATTGCACCGCCAGGAAGCCCTCGGATGGTATTGAGGGCGAGTGGAATGAGCGAAACGCCGATGACTAAGGTAATCGTTCCACCGACAAGTGGAGTGATCCAGCTTTTCATGAGTTTACCGATCATTTTCAAAGGATAGCTGAGCAAAGTAATCGCTACGGCTCCCGGAATCATGCTGCCGAGCATGACCGAGAGTCCAAAGGGTTTGCCGACGGCTGCGAGCGCCCCGAGCGGGACAAAAGAAGGGCCTTGCATGACGGGGAGCTGAATTCCGATTCCTACTTGAATCAGAGTCGCGAGGCCGGAGGCGAGAAAAGTCATTTGAATGAGCTGTGCGGTTTGCTCGCTGTCTGAGCCAAGTAAGTTGGCCAAGATCAAGGGCGCAACATAGATATTCATGGTGAGGATGTGCTGGATCCCGAGAATCAGGTATCGAAAAAAACTCGTCGCTAGATTGGTCATTCAGGGGAATGATCTAACCCAGTTAGGTCGCTTGCGTCCAGTTTTTGTGCAGGAGGGCTGACTTCGCTTTAGGCTACGTCGAGGTGTCGCCTGGCCTCTTCCGTAGCTCGCTTTTCGGCCTTTCGCAGGTGCCATCCAAAAGCGGTAGTCAATGCGCCAAAGCAAATGGAATAGGTTGCGACGAGCGAGATGAGGGTGATCGTGCCCAGCACTGGCCAGACGAAGATCGCCATGCCGAGGGCGATCGAGAGGATACCCATGAAGCCGAGAAGCCATCGACCCGTTTTGGATCCCTCGACCCAATGAATGCGGGAGAATTCGAAGGCGGCCAAAACCTCCAGACAGCCGGTGGAGAGCGCCCAGATACCCGTCAGAATAGAAAGAGCGATGAGAGTGATTTTTGGCCAAAATAGGGTCAGTATTCCCGCTCCAATGCCGATGCAGCCCTCGAGAATCGCCATTCCATAAGGCTCTTGTCGGCGCTCGAGCTGTATCCCTGTGCCAATTGCAAAAATTCCATCTGCTAACGCATACATGCCGAAGAGTAGGGTAATGGCGATGAGCGTGGCGCCCGGCCAACTCAGTGCAATGAATCCGAAGAGCAGAGAGAAAATCCCCCTGAGGATCACCCATTGGCTGTTGAATTGAAAATGAATTTCATGGGTTTGTGTCATGATCGTCCTACCTCTCTCGATGCATCTCGAGAGTTCAAGGGTCGCGCCAAGAGGGTGGTCGGGGTGACACCGAGATTTTTAGGTGCAAAACAATCAGTCATGGAGCTAATGTCGCAGCATGGCGCAGGCAATCGATTCTCAGAGTGTCTTGTTTTCTCGGCTAGGGAAGTTGGCAATCGCTTCTTTGAATCGTCCGCGAGTGCTCAACGCTTTGAACTTGGAAATGTTTCAAGCTTTGCGACGTCAGATTCGTTTTTGGTCAAAAGATCCGACAGTTTCGATTATTGTGATTCGGGGTGAAGGCGAGAGGGGATTCTGCGCCGGAGGAGACGTGAAGTCGCTTGCGATCACACTTCGAGAATCTCGAGAACTTTCTGCAGATTGTAGCCCATCCCCCGCTTTGGATTTTTTCATTCAGGAGTATAGCTTAGATTATTTCATTCATACGTGTCCCAAGCCCATCCTCGTGGTGAGCCATGGTTTGACGTTCGGCGGTGGGCTAGGCCTTTTTGCGGGTGGATCAGTTCGTTTGGTGAGTTCGAGTTCGATTTTGTCGATGCCTGAGATTTCGATCGGGTACTTCACGGACGTTGGGGCAACTTATTTCTTAAACCGCATGCCCGGAAAGTGCGGTTTGTTTTGCGCTCTGACTGCGGCAAGGTTAGGCCCATCGGATGCGATTTATTTAGGCTTGGCGGATCTTTCTCTAAAATTGACCCCAGGCAGAGAAGGGCTGGGGGAGACTCACGAGATTTCTGAATTTCTCGAGAGACTTGCTCAAGAAGACCTTCCTCCCAATTTGAATCGTTCGCAGCTTTTAGAGTTTGTCAAAAGCTGCGGTGCTCAAGAGGGTGCTGCGCTGGAGCCGAGCCTTTTTCAGCGCTATCAGGGGCAAATCGATGACCTCTGCTCAGGTGACTCAATCCTCGAGGTGGCGGAGAAATTGAAAAGATCGGAGTCCGATGGCAGTCGTTCTCTGCCTTGGAGTTTAGAGGCTTTTTGGGCCGGCTCTCCGACTTCGGCAGCCCTGATTTTTGAGCAATTGAAACGGGGAGTACAGCTCTCTCTTCGAGAGTGCTTCGATCAAGAGTTGAACTTAGCGCTTGAATTTTGTCGGCGCACGGAGTTTCTGGAGGGTGTGCGGGCGCAGTTGATCGATAAAGATAAGAAACCTCAGTGGCATCCCGCCCGGCTCTCGGATGTGGATCCTCGCGCTATTGAAGGCTACTTTTCTCGGCGCTATCAAATCGAGGTGGAATCCTCATGAACTCATGACGGCTTTGCTGATTTTTGGGATCTCCATTTTCGCAGGTTTTCTCGGATCCCTCTTAGGGTTAGGCGGGGGGGCGATTCTCATTCCGGCTTTGACCCTCGGGTTCGGAATTCATATTCGTTATGCAGTGGGAGCGGGTTTGATTGCTGCAATCGCGACCTCCTCGGGGGCGGCCGCCTCGTATGTCCGCGAACGGATGACGAACATTCGCATTGCCATTTTTCTAGAGATTGCGACGACCTTGGGTGCCCTGGTAGGTGTGTGGGTGTCAGGATTTTTGAAATCCGATGTTCTCTACGTCTTGTTTGGGATGGTCCTCTTGCATTCGGCTTATATGATGGGGCGAAAAGGCGATGCATCTTCTAGATCTGAGTCGCTCGGGTCACGTGTGGAGGATCCCTGGGCGAATCGTTTTCGTTTGAATAGTAGCTACCCGGATGCTTCGTTGCGCCGGGAGGTGGCTTATCAAGTGACTCAAGTGCCCCTCGGGTTTCTTTACATGGTGATGGCTGGCGTGCTTTCGGGCCTTTTGGGAATCGGAAGTGGGCTACTCAAGGTGCTGGCCATGGATCGTACGATGGGGCTTCCGATCAAGGTGTCTTCGGCTACATCCAATTTTATGATTGGGGTGACGGCAGCAGCCAGTGCAGGGTTCTATTTTCTACGGGGGGACGTGATTCCTGATTTAGCGGGACCGGTCGCATTGGGTGTGTTGATCGGCTCGATGGTGGGAGCTCGTTTGATGCCTCGATTGCCGGCTCATCAGATTCGACGGCTTTTTGTCGTGGTGATTGTGGCTGTGGCTGCTCAAATGATTTTGAAAGGACTGAGGTAGTTCGATGAAGCCTGTGGGTGGGGTGCGAAACGACAAAATCATGACGGCCGAACTTGCGATTGGTCAACTTCTGAGAGGGGGTGTGATCGTCG